>JBCCJE010000985.1:0-2403 GCA_039027925.1 Bacteroidota bacterium | reverse complement strand
GCTACAGAAGATATACCACAAGGAAACACTACTTCTAAGGATAGAAGACGACGGTCTTGGATATCACGAGAGGCTGCATTTGTGTTGTTAATGGGTGAAAAAATTCAAAATGGTCAGATCATCCCTTTGTCAGAAGTTGACAGTATTGATTTGAAAAATAAAACTATTGAACTGTTAGAAAATTTGAACGATAGTGTAGGATTCCAAGAGGGATGGAGTTTTTACTGGGAATGGCAACTAAGATCGCAGGAATTAATTCATTATTTAGTGGCCTACGACTTATTAAAAGGGGCAGGTATCCCAGACGCAGAATTGGAATTGTCCAAACAGAAACTCCAACTATTTACAGGAAACTTGTACAAGCGAAGTACTGACTTTTACGATAATCCAGCCTTGGCAATTATTCCTTTAGAGTTTTATTCCTATAATCCTAACAACCACGCTATCATCACTTGTACTACTCTAGGCGTGGCGGCCATTGTTTTAAGTGATGTTGAAAGCTCCGATGAAAATTATCAACCAATTAATTGGATCAATGCTGCCATGTGGAATCTTGATAATACCCTATGGCGAGAGGAAGGTTTGATCCCTAGGGTATCAGATGTAGATCGAATTATTGGCTACGCAGAAGGACCGAACTATTTTGAATATTGCTTTAGAAATGCAATGGTGTTCATTCGTTCTATGTGGAATTTCCTCCCCGATGATTCAAGGGATTACACCTTTTATGATTATAATGCGATAACGGGTATTACAACTTCAAATATCACAAGAAGCATCAGAAACCCTTGGTACGACGAAAATTATCATAATTTATACGAATGGATGAATCGGATAAGAATGCCCGACGGGCGTTACCCTGCCATTCACGATAGTAGTCGTGCGTTTAAAACTATGGTTACGGCGTTGTCGGGTATGCCTCAATATAATATTCCTAATCCAAATTCTAATTATAATTCAGTCTGGGTACGTAGTCAATATTTATCTACACTAATAGATGAAGGAACTTACAATGAGCCGTTATTCCAAGCCCTACCTGATGCTGGCTCATTGGTTTTCAGATCTGAGTACAATGATCCCGATGCAGTTTACATGCACTTGATTGGTAAAAATGGTATAGCCTTGGAAGGAGCTAAAAATCACCATCAATCTGATGCCACTAGTTTCCAAATTTATTTTAACGGTGAAGACTTAGCACTTGATCCTGGATATTCTGGATCAACTTTCCGAGCTGATGTTCAAAAATCAACCGATCATAATTTAATACTGGTAAACGGAAAAGGTCCCGGAACACCTACGAGCGAATGGATTGATCCCAGTAACACTACCTACATTGAAAATTATTTTGACATGCCCTCTCTCGACTACGGAGAATTGCGTAGCGGATGGGAGGGAGCAGATATAACTCGAAAATCATTATTTGTAAGTGATCAATACTTTATCCTAACGGATGTGGTACGAGCTAATGCTCAAAATGATTACACCTACCAACTGCACGGTTACGGGCTAGAAAGTGCTGATGCTTCCTCCAATAGCGGCGCCTTCCAATCTGATTTCGCAAATTTTAAAGGCACATACTCCAGAAACAGTTCAAGTCTTCTAGCTCACGTTACCTCCAGAGGGCTCACTACATACTCGGCTGAGTTAGACAGTTTATCGCTTGGTTCAAATGGCTACCAAGAATATTCTAAGATGTTGGTTCACGAAGATAATTCTGCCAATACAGAGTTTTTATCTATTCTCTATCCTTATAAAAATAGCGCAGTACCTACCATTTCTACGGTATTGATGGATGGCACGGTGAATGCACAAGCTGTATATACTCCTAATAGTAGTGACATAATCTTTATTCAACCTAATGAAAACTTGGTGGAGATTCCTTCTTCTAATTTTAATTTTCCTCACGACTTAAAAGGAGATGGGAATATCAATTTTGTCTCTTTTGACTTAGACGATCAGTTTCAAAAACTATTCATCGAAAATGGTACGCAGCTTTGGATCGGAGATGACGAGTTGGTCAGAGCAGACCAATCTTTAGATTTAGTTTTGGAAAAAAATGACTTAGGGGAAATATTTGGATACGTGAGCGAATCCGCTACTATCGAAGTTTTTTCCGAAAAATCTTTAGTTTTTGAATACGGTGAAATATCGAATATCGAATATGATTCTACCAATCAGCTATCCATAATAACTTTCGATGCACCTTCGTATTTCAAATTAATTGAAGGAGAAATCGTAGTGAGTACGCAGACACTCGAAAGTGATGAATTTTCGGTAAAAGTATTTCCCAATCCTACTTTAGAAAATGCTACTGTTAGAATCAGTAATTCAATTAATCAAATAGAGGGAGAAGTTTCATTAATATCCTACGATGGGAGTGTAGTATTTCGAGAGCGTATTGAT
>JBCCJE010000984.1:0-2407 GCA_039027925.1 Bacteroidota bacterium | reverse complement strand
TCCGCGTCCTGCTCGATCATTTCTTCCTCCATCCTTGGTATTATCTTTATCATTACCTTGCTTTTTAATCTTCTTGGCATTGGTCAAAATATCCAAGGAAATATCATTTCCGATGGACAATTTGCCATCAGACATATTAAGCAGATCTTGCTTGATAATTTCGTCACTCACGTAGTGTTCTTTATTCCAAGTTTTGTAAGCCATCTTCATATAACTACCAATGACCTGAACAAACCCATCTCGCTTAGCATCATCTTCCATTTTTATAGCTTTGTCAATGAGGATTTGGACATTATTTCCGTAGTGTCGGTAGGCTGCATTTGAGGCAGGGTAGTTAACGGGTTGGGGCTTCTTGAGATCACTTTCGGGTGTTGGAATTTCACCACTTGGAGGCATTACGTCCAAATCGTACTCGGCAATTCTGAATACGTGTTTCCAGAGTTTGGAGCGATAATCGTCAATATTCCGATTTTGTGGGTGCATTTGATGAATGAGATCAATGACCTTTTCGATAAATGCCTGACGCATCTCTCGGTGTTCAATCGTTTTGGCGTGGCGGATGAGCATCTGGACATTTCTACCGTATTCGGGAATCACTAAATTGTCCTTTTCGGAGTTGTACTCCATATTGTGCGCACTGTATGAGCTCATGAATTTATTTTGGTTTTAAGTAAAAAATTTAAACGCAACGGTAAAAAAATACAGTTGGCAGAATATTTATGAGAAATTCTGCCAACTGAAAATTGTATTATTCTACGGTTACAGATTTTGCAAGATTACGTGGCTGATCTACATTACAGCCTCGGATAAGTGCAATATGATAAGACAATAACTGTAAAGGAATAACTGATAAAAGAGGAGTTAATGGCTCTTCCGTATCAGGTATTTCGATGGTGTAATCAGCTATTTTACTGATCTCTTCATCGCCTTCCGTGACGATGGCAATTACGATTCCTTTTCTGGCTTTTACTTCTTGGATATTGCTGACTATTTTTTCGTATGCACTTTTGTTAGTTGCGATAACAATAACTGGCATATTTTCGTCTATCAACGCAATGGGACCATGCTTCATTTCGGCAGCGGGATAACCCTCAGCGTGAATGTAAGAAATTTCTTTCAATTTCAATGCACCTTCCAACGCTACGGGGAAATTATATCCTCTACCCAAGTAAAGGGTATGGCTGGTATTGATAAATCTTTTCGCTAGTTTTTTTATTTGGTCATTACACTTCAAAGCTTGTTCTACCTTTTGGGGAATTTGCTCCAGTCCTTCTAGCAGTTGATGATAGTACGACTTAGGAATTGTTCCTTTTTTGTATCCCATGTAAATAGCCATCAAAGTCAGGGCTGTCACCTGTCCCGTGAAGGCTTTGGTACTCGCCACTCCAATCTCTGGACCAGCGTGGATGTAGGATCCTGAATCTGTAATCCGAGCAATTGAAGATCCTACCGCATTGACGATTCCGTAGATCAAAGCCCCTTTGTCTTTAGCTAATTCTAGGGCGGCTAGGGTGTCTGCCGTTTCTCCCGATTGGGATAAAGCTATTACAATGTCACTATCATCAATGATTGGATTGCGATACCGCAACTCCGAGGCATATTCAACTTCCACGGGGATTCTTGCCAATTCCTCGAATAGGTACTCGCCGATCAGGGCGGCGTGCCAAGAGGTACCACAAGCTGCCATGATAATTCTTTTGGCAGAAAACATTCTTTCTTCTACGTTCTCAATACCTCCTACTTTTATCCAACCAGCCGCAGCGTTCAATCTTCCTCGCATACAGTCAGAAATGGTACTAGGTTGTTCGTAGATTTCTTTCAACATGAAATATTCGTAATCTCCTTTTTCCAATTTTTCAATATTCATATTCAAATATTGGATGTAGGGCGTTTGCACTTCGTTGTCGATAGATTTAATCTCGAATGACCCGTCGTTGTTCACTAGGGCAATTTCTTCATCGTTGAGATAAACTACCTGGTCGGTATGTCCCACTAGAGGTGTGGCATCAGACGCTAGGATAAATTCATCTTTACCGATTCCAACTACGAGAGGACTGGCCTTTCTGGCCGCTACTAATTTTGTGGGATTTTCCCGATCAAGGACAACAATGGCGTATGCTCCCACTACTTGGGATAAGGCGATTCGGACTGCTTCTTCCAAGGGAAGATTATCTTTTTCTTGGATAGCTCCAATGAGGTGTACGAGGACTTCGGTATCTGTATCGCTTTGAAAAGTATGCCCATCCTTGATTAAGGCTTCTTTGATGGCGGCATAGTTCTCAATGATTCCATTGTGAATGAGGGTCAATCTTCCATTTTGGCAAGTATGAGGATGGGCATTAGTATCGTTTGGCTCTCCGTGGGTAGCCCAGCGGGTATGTCCGATTCCGACAGAACCTTCAATGTT
>JBCCJE010000983.1:0-2408 GCA_039027925.1 Bacteroidota bacterium | reverse complement strand
CAAAGTATTTTCCAATAAGCGGAATGCGAGCTAAAGGATGAGAAAGTTTAAGCTTATGAGCTTCGCCCCATTTTTTTCTCTTGATGGTTTTAGATTTTGTAATGAGCAATCCAACTCAAATAGAGCGATATAAAAAATTACTTTCCTTTATTGATGAAAATTTTAAAGAACCTATCAATATTGAAAAGATAGAAGAGGATGGAATTATAAAATATGGTGCTTTGTTTTCCTTGATTATGTATGTATTTCAGTACATGGAAAATGTCATTAACCTACCTTTGTTTTATCAAAATTGGTTAAGGCTCCAAGAGATTCAAGCGAGAATGGAGCAAGTGTAGATTTATTCGAATGAGATAAGGAATGAGCTAATAATAAATTACACATTTATGCTTTATCTTTTTCCAATAGGCTGCGTTCCGAAAATACTCATTATACGCTGGCATAACTCCGTTTTTCGTGCCTTGCCTATTAGAAAAATATTTTGCCTAACTGTGTAATTTATTAATATCTCATTCCTGATGAAAAAACAAACCTCTTGCAAAATATTTTGCAAGAGGTTGTGGTATGATAAAAAATTCAATTGATGTTTATGAAAGTTATTTATTTATCAACCCAAGTACCACTTCTACTTCTTTATCCACTTCCTCGTAAATGTCTTGTTGAGTCGTAATCACTTCAATATCAGGTTGCACCCCTCGATTGGGCTGTGGTGTTCTCGAAAAACCACTCATGATGGGAAAGTCAATATTAATTTCAGAGTTGGGAAGTTTTAAAAATAAAATTTGTCCACCGTTGATGCCTCTCATGTTACCTCCCGTTTCTTGACCTACGATAGTTGCAAGTTGGTACTGTTTTACTTTTTTAGGAAAATAGTAAGCTAGCGATCCATTGACAGCATTGGTGAGAACATATATTTTTCCACCGAAGGCATTGCGTTTTTTACGATGCTTGTATTTGATTTTATCCTTGAAAATATAATACCCATTGGCTTCGTCCACTTCATCGGGTTGCATATTAAAATACCAAGGGTTATCTCCCCAAGTTTTGATATGAGGCTTTAAGGATTCTGGAAAAACGGTGTAGCGAGTTCGACCTTCTTGGATTTTTTCGTTAAAACCTTTGATATCAAAGTAGTTGTATAATTCCAAAATGATTTCATCAAATCCACCTGCATTTTCTCTAATGTCAATGATTAAATGTTGGATGTTTTCTTCTTTGATTTTCTTGAAGGTGGATTTAAAATATTCTTTATAATCTAAGGTCAAACTCTTCCACCCCATCAACCCAAAGTCTCCTAACTTTAAAATTGCCACTCCTTCTTGAATAATTTTAAAATCCCAAATATCATCTCTAGTCGCTGGAAAGTCTGCGTATTTTTGGATAAGTTTTTTTGTTCTATCTTTTCGAGTAACTGCTTTTACTGTAACTTCCTCAACGACTTCACTCCCAAAGGGCTTGATTTGTAACAATATATTTTCATCTTTAAAAGGGAAAAACAAAGGAAGGCAAACATCAAAAGCATCGTAGCGAAAATCGTAGCCTTTGATTTCTAATTTGGCCAACCGATTGTGATCCGTAGCACCGTCCGCAGGAATGTAAGGGAGGATTGTATTTTTAATTTCTTCTACGGATGTACCATTGATACTGATGATTTCTGTTCCTCTTACCAGTTTAGAATTTTCAGATACATTATAAAAAACAATCATTTTACCATTGGCCCATTTAAAAGTGAACGGCAGTTTATCTCGCTGTCGGTGCAGAATGGATTTGATCTTTCCATTTTGATTATAAAAAGAAGCGTAGGTATGATCACATTGAATTTGACCTAATAATTTTGAAATGGCTAAATAAGCCTCGGCGTACGAAATGGGTTGACTAAATGTTTGCTGAAGTTCTGCTAGTCCCTTTTTGATTTCCTCCTTACTGTTGTACCGATAAGTACCTGGGTGAACATTTAACACCATCTCTTCGATGAGTTGATAATCATCGGCAAGTTGTTCGGGAGTGAGCAAGGGCAAGGTCGAAATGTCAATCGTTTGTTCAGTATTCCACTCATTGATCGAAACGATCTTTTCGTTAGCTACCAGATCCAAACTACGATTTTCGATACCCTCCCAGTTTATCTTTTTATCTTGATCCGAATCGTACTGCACTATTTTAAATTCTATTTTTTTGGTCTCCTTCGGAAAATCCAAAGTGACGGTATATTGATCGCCTATTTTTTTCATAGGGACAGATTCGTACCAACTGAGTGGAGGAAGATCACCCCTGATACCGACGTGCTTTTTTCCATTTTGGGGAAGACCAGTTGCAATAAATTCTACGGTGGTTTGTCCGTGTGCGATTATGGTCAGTAGCGAAAGGATGCAAATGCAGATGGATTTCATGGTTATTTACTTTTTTTGATT
>JBCCJE010000982.1:0-2410 GCA_039027925.1 Bacteroidota bacterium | reverse complement strand
CCTAAAAAAATAATTGGGAATCACTACCCTATCCGTAGCCATTCCCAATTCAAAGAAGGACGCTTTGCTTTTTACACAACTATTTTCCGTGCCGTCTTTGGTACATATTTCCCGTGATCTCCTTGGCAGCTTCTACCATCGGTTCGTAAGGCACATCCGTTACTCTCACAAAACCTACATTGTAATTTTCGCCATCGTGCGCCCGTCCAGAGGTGGGCGAATCCAAATACTGAAACCAATGCGCTCCTACGAAATAAGGATTGTCAATGACTGTCTCCATGTATTTTTTATACATCTTTGCACGATCTTGATGATCGGAAGCAATGACTAAGCCGGGGTGGAAAAGTCCAGCCGCCGTAGTACCAATGTGAAATTCTCCGATGATACTCGGCCGATCAATGTCTTCTAGGAATTTCCAATAATTTTCGCTCAATGCTTCTTGGTAATAATTATAACTAAAAATATCTACATACTTCTGAGCGGCACTTCTCACTTCCTTGCTCATACCCCAAGTAGCAAAACGACAACCCATGTACATATGATTGGGTAATACTGTCTCTAAGGCATCGTGCACGATTTGGAAATACTGATGCGCGTAGGCTTCTAGCATCATGGAAAAATCTGCTAACATCCCTTCGCTGAAATTTTTCTTTTGCTTGTAGTCTATACCTTTAGCTAGTGCCTTCCAGCTTTTGAGGTCAGTCTTCCACGCAGCGTTGAGACTGCTGATGGTTTTATGTTTTGCTTGTAGCATTTTCATAAACTCCGCCTTGATGGGATGGTCGGCTGCATCAAAGGTGAGTGCATCCAATACGATGGAGTGTTCCGTAGCTACTGATCCAGGTCTTCCCCAGCTTTTTTCGTTATCAATAAAAACACCCACACACCAGGGATTTCCTTTGACTTCCTCGGCTATGACTTTTACAGTAACATCTGCACGTCTTTTGAATTCTGGATCGAATACATCGGGCATTGGCCCCCAATAGCCCGAAGCTACCGTTTTGAAATCACCGATGATCCAGCCATTGGCAAAGTAAGGCATTCGGTTCTCGTGATAAAATTCGTAGGCAGCCCAATTTCCGAAGGAGGTAAATCCCCAATTGAGGAAGCGATCCAAGGTCACGTCCACCCATTTTTTCAGATGTGCCCCTTCGGTAGGTTCTCCGTACCTACGCTCCAAATTGGCTTGGTAATGACTAAAGGTTTCGCCGTGGGCAAATGGCCCGATGTGCTGTTCTCTGCGGTAACTGTAATTATTAGCGAGTGGATCGTCGTAGGAAGGCAATCCCGTAAACATCTTGTTACGCTCGGGGTAGGCCACGTAGGCAGTATTGGTAACTTCTTTGCTGAGTTTGACCATACCTCTGGAATCTTCGGGGGTAACTTCTTCGGGATCACGGTACCGAACAGTATCATTTCTAAAATCAACTCCCGTGAAGGAAGTGGTGTTGGCCATTCGTACGTTGGCTAGTCCGTGAGAAAAATACAGATAACCTTCGGGGTCAACCATTGCCCATTTGCCATCTACTTTCTCTGTTCTGAAGTAGCCCGTAGCTTCCAGTTTGGGGCCTTTTGTCCAACCCCCGTATTGGCTTCTATCCGCCATTTGCCCTGCTTGGAGTTGCTTCAATTCCTCGTCTGCGATTTTTTTAAGCTGTGCATCGGAAGTAATTTTTCCCTCAAAATCTAGTTTGGCGGCCTGACCATATTTATCAAAAAGTCCTACCAAGTAATCGTCGGCTACTTCGGGGCTTTCTACGATTCTTACATTATCAAGGATCATAGACTTATCAGCAATGGGATGTTGGACAAAGAAATTGATAGAGGCAATTTTAGAAAAATCAATCGGTGCTTTCAGTCCTCGGATTTTCATGTGTACCGATTCGGTATCCCAAGGCTTAGGATCATCTCGGAGTCCAGTATCTTGACCCACGTATTTTCCAGCCAATTCAAAAAAATAAGTTTGAGTTTTACCGATAGGAATAACATCCGAACGGTAAAGGACTTGTCCTTTATCGTTTTGAATGCTTACTAAAAATTGTAGGGAATAATCGTCTGTGATATTTGTTGCGTCAAAGACCAAGCAATAATTTTTGAAAGAAGTAGCATCAATCGGAGAAGTGGGCTTGAAGGTGATGCCCGGATTTTTTGTACCGCCTTTGAAGTCAACCCGAAGGGCTTGCTTGCCTTCGGTACTTTTTTTATCTGTCAATTTTACGGTAGCATCTTCGTACGTGGTGATTTCGGCGGGAAGTTCATTTTCAAAATCCAAAAGCATGAGTTGGTTTCTCCCACTCCAAAAACTATCAGTCGTGGAAGCGGTGGCTGCTGAATTTTTATTAATAAAAAACCATCCTGCGAGTACTAGGGCTAAAAAGCCTACGGAGTAAAAAAGAGATTTCTGTTTCAT
>JBCCJE010000981.1:0-2414 GCA_039027925.1 Bacteroidota bacterium | reverse complement strand
TTTCTTTATGCAAGGCGAAAAACGTAGGCGATGCGGGGCATCCTGTGCTTGCTTGATGCCAGAGCATCAAAGGCTTTTCAACGCAGCAGAAAGGAAAAAGAACAAGTAGAAAATGTAAAGTTATTATTGAACCATTCCTAAGTTGACCCTAAGGGCAAGCCCTAATCTAAATATCTTTGCTCATCTACCAGGGGCATCATAATCCAAAAAGTTGATCCTTCACCCAATTTGCTTTCTACGGCAATTGTTCCGCTGTGTCTTTCCACGATTCTTTTTACAATTGAGAGTCCTATACCCGATCCTTCAAATTCTTCCGCACTCACCAGTCGGCTGAACACATCAAATATTTTGGCGATGTACGTTTCTTCCATACCGATACCGTTGTCTTTTATTTGGTAAATCACTTTACCGTCTGTCACTTCGCCCGCTATGTGTATTTCGGGGTGCTCTTTAGTGGAAGAATACTTCAGCGCATTGCTGATCAGGTTTTGAAATAGTTGGATCATCATAGTTTGGTCGGCGGAGACCGTTGGGAGTTGGCCGTACGTGATGTTAGCTTTTCGGTATTGCTCGTTGGCTTGTGTCAACTCCCCGTAGATTTTTGGTATGATCTGGTTCAGTTGCACATTATTATATATCATTTTTAATTTGGCCAACTTGGACAGCGCCAAAATATCGTTGATAAATTCATTCAGCTTATGGATACTATCTACTATGGTATTCACCACGTTCACGCCGTAGTCATCAAGTTGAGGCGAATAATCTTCTAGCAGAATTTGGCTGAATCCTTCTATCGCCCGCAGGGGTGAGCGAAGATCGTGGCTCACGCTGTAGCTAAAACTTTCCAACTCGCCGTAGGAGGTTTTTAATTCTTTGTGTAGCCGCTTTAGTTCGTTGAATCGCTTCAGGATAATTTCCTTGATGTCGTTGCGTAGGTTCAGGGCGGCATCTATTTCGTACTTGAGCCACGGCTCGGATTGGTGCGCCACGACTTGCTTCCATTCTTCAAATGATTTTCTCGGAGAAATACGAGCCTTGTCGTCAGTCTTCACTTTTGCTCGATTAGGATCTCCTCCCCAGCGGACTACTTTTGTTTTGGCTAGTCGAAACCATAAAATAAATTCTGATGGATTTTCCGAAATTTTGATAGCCAGCAAGCCAGCGTACTCTTTTGTAAAATCATTGTTAGCAATGGGGTAGGCATTCAAGCGCGAGGTCGAAAATAAGAGATCATCCACATTTTCCACTAGGTAGTTTTCTATGGCTTTGATGTGCTCCTCGGAGGGCACTTGTCCGATAGTTTGAATTTTATTTTCAAAAATCAAAGCAGCACCAACGCTCTCAATGTAATTTGTCAGAGTGATGGACTGATTCAATATCCCCTGCGCTACGTCTTGCTCTTGGTTCATTTGCTCCAACAAGCGGGCGTGCATTTTTCCTTTTTGTAGTAAGTGTGTTCGGTACTGACTAGCTCGATACAGCGAAAGGTGTCCCGAAATGATTTGCCCCATGAATCTGACTAAATTGCGCGTACGGTAATGTAGCCGTTTTTTGTCTGCGTAGTGATGACACGCAATCAGCCCCCACAATTTTTCGTCCTCAATGATCGCAACGCTCAGGGAGGCGTGGACGCCCATATTGCGGAGGTACTCCAGATGGACGGGCGACGAACCCCGAGCGGCGCACCTACTCATATCCAACGGCCTACTAGTGGCGGGATGTAACGGGGGCTCCATCAGGGCTACCTCACCGTTGACATCACCGATTATTCTGATTCTATTGGTAAAGTATAATTGACGGGCTTGTTTGGGAATATCGCTAGCGGGATAATTAAGCCCTAAGAAGGGACTCAGATGATCTTCTTTGGCTTCGGCTATGACTGCACCGTTGTAATTTTCATCAAACCGATAGACCATCACCCGATCGTACCCAGTTACACTTTTGACTTCTCGGGCTACAATTTGAAATAAGTCTTCCGCTACTTGCGCACTCTGAATGTGCTGAATGGCACTATCTATTCTATCCAAAAAATTGAAATTATTGGCTCTTGGATTCGCAACTTCTATTTCCAATACGAGTTGTTGATCCTGCTGATGAGCGACTAGAATATGGTTCGGAAGGTTTTCTTTGACGGGAAGCGCAATGGGATTGATGGTCTTGAAGTCAGATGCTGCCACCCCTTTCTGTAAACTCTCTAAGACATAGTTTGGGAAAAAATGAGATAAGGGTTTTTCTAAAACTTGGGTAGCATCTTTTCGGAGAAATTCGTGAATGTTGGTAGATACTTGCCGCACTACCCAGCTAGAAATATCTACTACCAAGATAGCAGCAAACCCTTGCACGGACTGAATAATGTGAATAGGTTCTCTATCACAGTTGGTTAGATCATACGAAGTGGTGTAGGGATTATCTGG
>JBCCJE010000980.1:0-2422 GCA_039027925.1 Bacteroidota bacterium | reverse complement strand
GTTTTTTCTATATTTGGAAAATTACTTTCACAACGGAAACGTTCAGGGTATTTTTTCGTCTCTAAAATTTCAAAATTCTGCAAGCCTGAGGGATAAATCTTTCTTTAGGCATTTGATCATTATTTCACTCGAAAATAAAACGAACTTCTATATCTTCAACATGTTCAATATTCACGTTTTTACGTGAGACAAAATCCATGAATACATTTTATTTAATCACAAAATTATTACAAATCAAATTAAGGTAATACTCCAATCCGAACTAAAAATAGTCCAAATGGAAGCGTATTATTCTTTTGTTTGTAGTACGAAAACTCAATTATTGACTATATTTTTAACGAGTATATGCTTTTAAGTTATTGATTACCAGATACTTGTACACTCACACTCCTCAGGTAATCTTTAGGAAGCACTCCGTACTTTTCTTTAAATTTTCGAGCAAAATGACTCTGATTAGAATATCCAATACGATGTACCGTATCTTTTATGCTGTTTCCTTGCAGTAGTAGTATGGAGGCCATCTCAAGCCGCTCATCTCGCAGATACTGATTGATGGTCTTATCAAAGATAGCCTTGAATCCGGTTTTCAGTTTTTGTTGATTGATACCCGCTTTTTTCGCTAATACCTGAATAGTAGGTGGAGTTTCTATGTTTTTGATTAGTATATCTCTAGCCATCTTTATTTTATCAACATCGTACTTTCGGAGCATCAATTGTTGATTTGGAGTGTTCAAATCATCTTCGTATTGTTTGATTTGTTTACTCAGTAATTCGAGCACCTTACCTTCGATGTAAGTACTTCTTACTAATCCCTTGTGCTTGTGGTGCGTAATTTTTTTGATGCACGCAGAAACACTTAAACTGTAATTACCTTGATAAAAAAAAGACTGCTCACCGTTTACATCCGAAAAAACATCAGCTAATTTGTCTGGCATTTGATCTACTAGACAATCAATTTTTTTTAAATACTTTCTTCTGTTGATCGAAAGAATAGTATATAAAATTTTTTGGTTGCTCGGTAGAATGATATTTTGAATACTATCTACTGGACACGCCGCGATGCTACCTTGAAGTGGATTGAGATGATACCTAATATTTTCGTGGTAGAAAGCATGCCAGAGTTCACCTTCGGTCAAAAAATTTAAAGACAATGGTGCTGGAAAATCATTCACAAAATCGAGACTCCAGTCCTCATTTAAGAAGCAATCGAAGACGACAAATCCAATACCATTGCTAAATGAGAATCCCGTGATTTTTCCCTGACCTAGATTGGAAGGTAGTTCTAATATCTCCTCCATACAGTCAGCGTAAGAGACTGCATCTATCTGGCTACTAATAGATCTGATGAATTTGCGAGGATGATATTTGTTGAAGGTTAGGTTCATAGGTCAGTTTGAAAATCATAAAATGTAAGGACATCTATTTTTATAAAGGATGAATCTTTGAAATGTTCATTTTAGTAAGTTTCCTATTATCATTTTTTTGTAAGTGTTTTGTTAAAAAAAATTATAAGACCATTGATAAAACTTTGAGCGTGACTAATGGGCAAGGCAAGGATTACTGATTTAATTGTTACTAGAATACGACCATTACTTTTAGGTGAAAGCTATTTAATTTTTGTTGATATGTTACTGAACAATACTACACACTAGATGCTTCCTCTAGTTTTACCTCTTCGTATTTTATTCTCACTGCGTAGTCCGATGCTTTTATTTTTTCGCCCTGCAATTGTTTGTACACGTAGGTAAATACGGCACCGTACATCACAATGAGCGAAGCATAAAATACCCACACCATGATAATCATTACGCTACCCGCAGCGTCATACAATCCCGCTACGTTGCTGTTGCCGATATAAAAACTAATGAGGTATTTACCGATCACAAAAAGGAAACTGGTCAAAATAGATCCGAACCAAGTATCTTTCCAACGTAAATTAGCATCGGGTAGAAACTTAAACATCATGGCAAATAACAATGTAATTACAAAAAAGGGAAGTACGATAGAAGTGATAATATTGAAGAGGAATGATACATCTCCCAGTAGGAAATCCAAATAGTTGGCAAAGGTTTCTAACAACGCATTTACGGTCAAAGAAACGAGCAAAATAAATGCTACTCCGAGTAGCAACGTAAAAGACAATAATCTATCTTTTACTAACTTTAAAATTCCCCATCCTGTCGGAGCAGGTTTTACCCTGAATATTTTATTTAGTGCATTTTGAAAAGTTACAAAAACGGTAGTGGAGGTAAAAATTAAGATGGAGCCGCCCAATATTGTTTATGGTTACCCCCAAAATTAAACCAAAGGAGTCGAATATTTAGTTGGTAAAAAATAGGTTTTAGATCCAAAATAATGTTCAGCGGGAGGTACTCGATTTAAAGACTGATGCCTACGCTCAAAGTTATAAAAACGAAAGTAT
>JBCCJE010000979.1:0-2435 GCA_039027925.1 Bacteroidota bacterium | reverse complement strand
TATATATTCCAGATTCCAAATGAGAAACATCTAGCTCTAGCTCATTCGTATCCAAATTATAAACATGTACTACCTGCCCTACCATATTATAGATCACCATTTGCTCCATCGGATTATGGTAATCGGTGGAGACGGTAATTCTTTCACTCGTAGGATTGGGATATATATTTAAGACATTCTTTCTTAGTTCTTCGTCAAAGTCCGATAGGTTGACCCGAATCTTTACCTCATCATCATTTAAGCGCGTCAAATGACCATTTCTATTCAGCGCATAAGAAGAAGAAAATTGAATGGGCGTAAATTCATTTTCATCTAATCTAAGACCTGTTACATCATCAATAACAATTTTAACTGTACCAATTTCCCCAAATCCACTTTTAGTAGTTTCATCTGCTCGAGTAAAAGCTACATCTAATATCCCATCAAAAGGAATCTTACTGTATCCCAAAACGGGTGCATCATAACCTAACCAACTATGCTCGTCGAA
The DNA here is from genome assembly GCA_039027925.1 of Bacteroidota bacterium. GTDB lineage: Bacteria > Bacteroidota > Bacteroidia > Chitinophagales > Saprospiraceae > CAJQQY01. Next base: position 1,948 of record JBCCJE010000979.1, on the reverse strand, counting down.
TTCTACCCAAGCCTTCTCAATGATGGAAGGATTATAAAACATCTGGAAAGTAACGCCACTAAAGTCAATTGCAGGGTTAGCAGGACTTCCCATTTTTACTTGAATAGCAATAGTATCGCCAGGTTGAGGGCTATTATTCAGAGTAATAAACTCTAGCAAATTTTGCTGAGTCGGTAAAATCTGTGGAGAAATTCGATTCCTTTTTCCGTAATTCAAGTCAACTACATTTCTATCAGTATTGGTAATCAAGCTATCTCCATCGGCATCTACGTGTTTTACATTTTTAGTGACACCATTGACCGAGTTATTCCAGCTTTGAGCGTGCTGTCCTATCCAATCGGTACTAGCACCCGCTCTTGGATTTCCAACTTCTCCGATGGCACATAAGTGCAATATATCTTTACCATCTACTAACCCATCTGAATTGAGATCACCCGCCCAAACGCATTCTTCTGTACCCGTACTCACGCATCCTGGAGTACTACTGGGATTAGCTTCAATAGCTACATTGATATCAAAAGGGTAACAAGTTTCGCCAGAAGTAGTAGTCAAACAATACTCTATGGTAAAACTCACGGTACCGACGTAACCGGGCTGCGGAACGTAATGCACAAAATCGTCTTGAGCCGTCAAACTACCAATGCTAGGTGGAGTGTTAACCTTTAACTTGTAAGACCAATCAACAAATGGAGGTTGGTACTTGAAATGTAAAGGCGTATCATCGTAAGTATTTAGATCAAAAGAGGGTGCTCCGGGAGCAAAGTTAGAAACGGTCACATAGACAGTAGCCGTTTCGTAAACCCCCAACGCATTCGCTATCTTGTAGGTAAATTTATCAACACCTTCAAAATTATTATAGGGGGTATATTTTATCTCTCCATTGCCGATCAGCCAAGCATATCCATTAACGGGAGGGGTTACGATTTGTAAACTCCATCCCAGTAGATTCCCATTATCATTACCCAATACATCTATTCCCCCAAAGTAATTGATGGGCGTGTAGAAATAATCGTCCATCGCAAAATTATTGGATTCGGGAATATCCATCACCTCCGCCGTTACGGAATAGGTACTGGTCTCATTTCCATTATTGAGGATAAAGGAAAAATTATCCGATCCGCTAAACCCTACGTTTGGCGTATATAAAAATGCAAAGTCCTCCAATAGTTCTAGAGTACCATTACTCGGTAGTTGATTTATTGAAAAATCTGGGTAAGGTAATAAAACTGGGATAGCCTGTCCTTTGGGCGTGAGTACATCATCACTTCCAGAAGAAGGCAGCCCGTACTCGTGCACCAAAATGCTGATATTTCCCTTAGCACATTCTCCCTCACTATTACATGCGATGTAAGACATATGCGTAATTCCTTTATATCCTTGGTTAGGTGTAAAGGTAAACGCATCATTTACAATCAAAACAGTACCGTGGTTAAAAATGGGAGCAACTTCCAGTAAGGTAAGATTTCCTATCGTCGTGCTGTCATTATCCAGAGGATAAACCGTAGTAGAAGTCCCTACAATGGTACTGGCAAAATCTCTTTTGGTAACCACTACCGATTCACTCACTTTCACTTCATACCCTAAAAATGTATTTTGCCCCGGAGGATTATACATCTGAATATAGAAGGAATCCACTCCAACGTAATTGAGATTTGGAGTATAAACCAATTGCTCTTCGTTGTTGATAACTTGAATGGAAAGGGAACCGTGGTCGGGATGACCTAACGCCGGAAGATTCGGAATACCGGGGGGTAAATCCGTAATGAGTAAGGTCTCATTCACCGCTATTTGGTGATGTTCGTAACTTGGGGGCTGTGCGTCCGCCACAAACGCAAAACTCAACAAAGCCAGAACGAGAACACTTTTCAGTTGGAGTAAAGATATGTTCATTCCTTTTTTAGATTATGCCTTTATTCAATTATGAATTGAAAATTATGAATTATGAATG
>JBCCJE010000978.1:0-2435 GCA_039027925.1 Bacteroidota bacterium | reverse complement strand
GTAAAAAAATAATGATAAGTAGGATAAGGGTCTTTTGTGAAAAAAAACTGACAAGATTGGAAAAAAATAAAAAACACTACAACGCAAATGCCTAGAGTTGCTTTTGGAAAATTTAACAACATATTCTTCTTTTGGATAGGGAAAATGACAAATATAAATAGAAACGGTAAACCAAGACAAAAGAAAAAGAGCATTATAGTTTTTCAATTTATAATTCTCCATTTCTACTCTTATCTTTAAGGAAAAAAATTATGAGTGTTTTAGATATGAAAAATGATCTGTTAAGAATGTTGGTGGAAACCAATGATCCTCACCTTTTGAAGAAGCTTAGAATTTACTTCAAAAACATCAGAAATGAACCTTTGACAAAAGAAGAACTAGAAAACCAAAAAAAAAGAATGATTGATATAGGCTTGAAACAAATTGAGGAAGGGAAGACCCTATCACATGAGGAAGCACGCAAGAAAATACAAAATATCCATCCTTTCTAAATATCAACAAAGTCCCTACGTTTTGCGTTTACTTCCCATGACTGATTTCATTCCATTATTTCCACTTAAATTAGTTGTCTTCCCCGGCGAAGAACTCAACTTACACATTTTCGAGCCACGCTACAAACAACTCGTACGCGAATGCGAAATGAATGGGATCACCTTCGGGATTCCGGCTTTCTTGGACAATAAGGTGATGGACTTCGGTACCGAAATAGAACTGCTTGAAATCATCAATCGAAATGAAGATGGTACCATTGACATTAAAACGCGTGGCATAGGCATATTCAAAATACATGACTTTTTTAATACTGCACTTAATAAAATGTACGCTGGGGCTGACATCGAAAGGATTGAAATCAACGAGGAAAGCGATTACTTACTGAATGAAAAAATATTAGAAAAAGCGGAAGAACTTTACAGTTACCTTGCTATCAAAAAAAATCTCCCAACGGATATCAAGGGTTTTTCTACTTACGAATTGGCCCACCACGTGGGTTTCTCCATTGAGCAAGAGTATCAGCTACTGACCATACCTTCCGAAAAGCAGCGGCAACAATTTATGTTGGATCATCTCATCAAAATGATCCCCGTGGTAAAGCAAATGGAAAAATTGAGAAAGAAAGCGAAGATGAATGGACACTTCAAGAATGTTATCCCACCTAAGTAATTGATAATGAATAATTGGTGCTGAGAGAAGTGGATTATCGTTTTTCGATTATTACTAATTATTCATTTTTAATTATTCATAAAAAAAAACCACCTAAATATCGAGGTGCTATTGGACCCCGAAATGACATGTTTAGGGCAGCCGATCTGCTTTGGGTAATCTCCTTGCTTCCTCTCTCCGAAGAAAGATTCCGAACCGGACAAGTCAACGGTCTGAAGCCCGCCCTACTCACAGATATACGAATCAAATCCCTAATTTTATAAGCGTTGGACCATAGCTTAATGATATCTAGATGGATTTTTTTTATTAGCATTTTATTGCTAATGCGGGCACAAGATATATCAAAAAATTTAATGCTACAATATTGCTTTTTACGTTTTTTTTCTTCAAGTAAAAGCCTCATTGTGGATGCTTATCATCCATCTACCAAACTCACTTTTTTTATAAAATTCCAGAAAAATAATGTTAATTCGCAAACTAAGAAATGGGTGAGCATCGAGCATTTAAAATGATGCTTGTCCTGAAACCTCGTGGAATAAAGAATGATAAATTGCTCTGGGTAAAATTAGATAACGAATGAATTTTAGGAATGAAATAGTATTTGCCAAGCAGTTGTTGTGGAGGGTTTTAGGATTGCTTCTCGTCTGGATGATTTGTAGAATATTATTTTATGTTTTCAATGTGGACTCCTTTCCCATTGGTCATTTTTTTGATTTTGTAAAACTATTGTTTTTTGGCGTTCGCTTTGATTTGGCGGCCATCTGTTACGTTAACGCTGTACTTCTCCTTTCCTACGCTCTGCCATTTTCCATTCGAAAAAATGCGCGCTATCAGAAAATGCAGAAGGGGCTTTTTTTAATATTCAATAGCATTGCTCTAGCTGCCGAAGTGGGTGATACGGGCTATTTCCAATTTTCTTTTCGGAGAGCCATAGGCACAGATCTTTACCTCATCGGAGAGACGACTAACATGGTCGGGCAGTTTGTCTATGATTTTTGGTACTTGCTCATGGTGTATGTTATGCTCCTTTTTTTACTCAATTTTATGTATAAAAAAACGACCATTACCTACCCGCAGGAAAAAAATAAATGGCAGATCCAACTCTTCCTTTTTCCCATCCTAATTGGACTAGCTATCGTCGGGATGAGAGGTGGAGTACAATTGCGACCTGTGATGAGCTTGACAACTGCGGAGTACGTGGAGGATATGCGCCTGATGCCTTTACAAACCAATACCACCTTGAACCTTTTGTTTTCTTTTCAGCAAGATTTTAT
>JBCCJE010000977.1:0-2442 GCA_039027925.1 Bacteroidota bacterium | reverse complement strand
CATTAATCTTGTCAACCTATTTTAGGTATGGACATAATCCTTAATTCACAATCCTTCCCTAGCGTCCGACACTTCACAGGATTTAACAAATTCCTAACATCCTCACTAGCAACTTCCGCCCCCAAGCAATAGTTAGTTTTTTAGCAAAATGTTTCTCACCTTTACGGCGAAATAATTTTGACGACAAGTCCAGTCAAAAGAGTCTGATGAATTTGATATTTTTACAAAAAAAAACATAAACTTCGGATATGAAAAAAACGTTGCAATTTCTGTTAGTCTTTTCCGTCCTGATGATGGGTTTCACGTACGACGCTAATGCTCAACGCAAAAAAAGAAATAAACGAGATGTAGATGAATATTTTGATGATCGGGGTAGCTTTAAGGATCGGCTTTGGTACGGTGGCGGCTTCAATATAGGCGGTGGTGTTGGTGGAAATTTTTCCAGTTTCCAATTTGGTGTTTCTCCAATGGTAGGATACAAGATTACCGATTTTTTTTCCTTCGGTCCTCGAGTGTCCATTGATTTTAATTATTTGAAAGGCAACACCATTACCTTGGCGGGATTGAATCAAGGCGTAGCTATTGATGGCGGCCGACAAGCCAGTTGGATCACTTCTGTTTCGGGGGGGCTTTTTGCTCGCGCCAAAGTTTTGGAAACTATATTTTTACACGGAGAAGTTGGCTACCAAAGTTCAAAATTTGCCGCTGCTCAAAGTGTAGGCAACCAAGCATTTTTAGTTTATGATGAAGATACCGATAAATTAGTCACCGTCAATGATAATCGCAATACTGCCCTTTTGGGAGTAGGTTACAATTCCAGCGTAGGAGGAGGATTAGGGTACGAAATTTTAGTACTCTATGATTTTTTAGTCTCCGAGGAAGAAGATGCTTTGCCTTTTGATTTTAGGATTGTATTTACGTACAGGTTTTAAATTTTAATTTCCAATCATAAAAAAAGTCTCGGATCATCCATAAAGCGATCCGAGACTTTTTTATTTTTTGAGGTCGTATGTACGTTTACTAAAACCTAAAGTTTGAGTAAACGTTGATAAAAAATCGGATTTACAACAACGCTTTTACAAATCAAAGTTGCAAAACCCAACCACGACTATTCAATGATTAATTTTCTAAAATAAGATACTTGGTCACTTCTCAATCTTAAAATATAATACCCCTGCCCCATTGTATCGAGGTTCAATTCTATTTTATTTTCCCCTGCTGCTGCCATCTGTTGTTGCTGTAATAGTAATTTTCCTGCCGTATCAAAAACCTCAATCCACAACTGATGATCTGACGGTGATGAAAACTCCAACCACACATTTTCACGAGTAGTTGGGTTGGGATAAATATCTAATTTTGCTTCGAAGTCATTTTCAAGCAGAACACTTTGCACTTTACTATATTCAAATGTTCCAGAAAAATCCATTTGCTTTAGCCGATAATAATTCCAGCCAGCAGCAGGTGCTTCATCTACAAATTGGTAAGCATTCTCCTGCGAGACCGTTCCGTTACCCTCTACAAAATGAATTCTTTCGAAGCTAACCCCATCCGTACTTCTCTGAATTTCGAATCCAGCATTATCCAGTTCGGAAGCCGTTTTCCAGTTAAGATATACTTTTTCATCTTGTTTCCTCACATCAAAGGACATTAGCTCTACGGGGAGTTGTGTTGGTATTTGCCCAATATTCATTGCCACGTGAATTAATCCGTACGCACCTGTTTCCAGATTTCCTACATTCCAATCCATACTGACACTAGTAGCTCCATTCTCTCTACTCACCGCTGCGAGTGCGGCAATGTTAATATTTGGCAAAGTCTGCGACGAAGTTAATTGTTGTCCTATTTCCGTTTGGGAGACATCGGCAGTAGCAGTAGGATTATTGGGAGATGTGCTCACTTGACCTATCCCTAAACAATCACAAACCATATCGCCCGTAGAACTGTTAACCGTAAGGTTGGAAGAAGTCACGGTGGCACCACTCGTAGAAGTTTTTTGAATATCTGTGATCGGTAAACCTTGTTCTACATTGCTATATGAAGATGCAACTGCCCCCGAAAGTACAGTTCCCGATACGACAATATCACCGGTTGTAGCGCTGTTATCACTAGATGCGGCGTAGTAATAGAGGGCAACATTTGCATCCTCATTACCTACCATGATGGTTTCATCTACTGCCTTGGTCATACTATTGCCGTCAAAAGTAACGCCCGATACCGTTGAACCCTGCGTACATACTACCAAAAGTCGGTCATCGCCTGGAGGTATGGTAAAGGAAAAAGTATTAGAACTTTGGAGATTTTGGGTAATTCCATTATCGTCTGAACTTACCTGACTGAAGACTTCAAAACTGTAAAAAGTCAGCATGAAAAATAAGAGCAATTGGAAAGAAAAATAATTACATTTTGTAGAAGTGAATTTAGTCATTAGTAATCGGTTTTTTT
>JBCCJE010000976.1:0-2443 GCA_039027925.1 Bacteroidota bacterium | reverse complement strand
GTAAGCACTCCAAGAGGGTCGCTTCCAGTGCCCCTCTTGGTTTGAAGGCAAAACAACACAAACACACAAACTTTCGGGGGCGCTCAAAGCGACTCCGAAAGAGTTAGACTCTTCCAATATGAAATAGTGCATCCCCGGCACTCACCACAGGCGCATTATTATGCCCGATAATGTAACCATCTTGATTAGCTCGGACGGTAATTTTCTTTTCGCCGTAAGGATCATTGATAAAACCAAGCGGTTCACCCTTGCTCACCTTAGCGCCAGACTCCTGCGTCCATCGAAACAGTCCCGATCGATCTGCTCGTACCCAATTAGATTTTTCAAAAACAATAGTTTTACGGGTAAGCTCGGGTGCGTCCTTTATCATTTCTAAGTGTTTCATTAATCGAAGCGTACCCGCCACGCCATTGTCAATGGAGAAGCCATCGTACCGTAGCGATTCTCCTCCCTCAAAAACAAGGTGGGGTTTATTTTGGCTAATCATGATTTTTCTCAAAGATTTACTGATGGCGGGTTTTTGTACCAAATAAGGCGCAGCGAACGCCTTGGCGAGTTCAATACTCTGAGGATGCTTGGCGGTATATCTGACTTGCGGATAGTTGTACCGTGCTCCTCCACCCGTATGAAAATCCAAACCAACATCTACTAGGGGTAAAATATTTTTAGTTAAAGCTGCCGCCACTCTGGAAGCCAATGAACCCTTCATACTTCCCGGAAAACTGCGGTTCACATCTTTCCCATCCAGAGTATCTCGAGAGAAATTAATAAAGCCATATACATTTAATAAAGGAATGGCGATAACACTTCCTCGCTCTAAATTTTTAAATAATCCTCTGGACACCATACGGCGAACAATCTCTACACCGTTGATCTCATCACCGTGTACGCCCCCCATCACCAGCAAGGTAGGCCCTGGATTTTTACTCCTAAAAACGTGAAAACGTAAATTAATCACCGTTCCCGAAGGTAGGCGAGCCACGTGCAATTGTACATTTTCATTTTGTCCTGGTTCGATTCTATTTTTATTGAGAATAAATTTGTTGTCCATATTAGTTAGCAGCTTCTGACCCCTGTCTTGCAAGGAACTCCTCCCACGTTATGAGGGGAGACTTTGTTTTTTTAGAAATTATTTTATGCGAGCAGGACATTCTCGAATGTCGTCAACTTTAGGATTTGTTCCCACGAGGGAATTTCAAATTCCTACTGTGGGTTCAACGAAATTAAAGAAACCTGTGAGGGGAATTTTGAAATTACGCTCCCAGACTACCGCTAATTTGACGACATTCAGGGTATTCTTCCCTTCGGGGGCAAGGGGTCACATCACCAATTTCCTCATCTCCGTATCCCCCAAGTCCCGCTCAATGGATTCAATAATCCTTGCTGCTACGTTGACGCCCGTTGTTTTTGAGATGCCCTCCAGACCAGGCGAGGGATTCACCTCCAAGATCAAAGGGCCTCGATCCGAAGGCAACATATCTACACCTGCTACTTTTAATCCGAGAATGTCGGCGGCAGCGAGCGCAGTTTTCTCTTCGGCCTCGGTCAACTTTATCGCAATCGCTGTAGCACCTCTATGAAGATTAGAACGAAACTCTCCCGGCCGTGCCCGACGCTTCATCGCCGCTACGACTTTTCCATCCACTACGAATGCTCGAATGTCCGTTCCTGCTGCCTCGTTGATAAATTCTTGTACAATCACTCTTTCCTTCAAGCTATTAAAAGCATCAATGATCGAGATGGCTTCTTGTTTTGTTCCTGCGAGTACCACGCCCATCCCGTGCGTTCCTGATAACAATTTAATTACAACTGGACACCCACCTACTGCTTTGACCAAATCCTCGGCACTCCCCGAGTGGTCGGAGAAGACAGTTTTGGGCATCCCCAAGCCTGCCGTCGAAAGCAGTTGCAAACATCGCAATTTATCTCGGCTTCGCAAAAGCGCATCCGAGCTAGTTGCGGTGTAAACCCCCATCAATTCAAATTGACGAACGATAGCTGCCCCGTAGAAAGTGACCGAAGCCCCAATCCGAGGAATGATGGCATCTACATTGGTCAATACTTCGTTGCCGTAAAAAATCTGTGGAATATCTTGCTCAATAACAATATTACAACGCATATGATCCAACACACGCACATGATGACCTTTGCGCAACCCAGTATGTAGCAGACTCTGCGTGGAGTACAAACCAGGACCTCGGGAAAGAATGGCGATGTTCATTTTATTTAATTCTGAATTAAGAACCTGCCCGACAAGCGGAGTAGGCGGGTTTAAAATTATGAATGTCCTTCTACGTATGTTATTTAACTTCTCCGTTAAACTTAACGTCAACTATTGATATCATTATTCAATAGTTTCTACAACATCGTTTGTTTGACGAAGGGTTTGCTCATACGTTAAAGGTGTTCAAGATAATAATTTCAAGTAAATTTCCCATAATTC
>JBCCJE010000975.1:0-2450 GCA_039027925.1 Bacteroidota bacterium | reverse complement strand
GAAAAATTTCATCATACTTCATGTTTCAGCATCAAGAAATATTAGCCTCTGAATTCTCCTTAATCCACTCTCTTATTTTCAGACTAACGTCCATAATTCTGTTCAACACTTCCCAATCAGTAAATCTCAAAACAGTAAAACCAATTGCTTCTAAATCCTTATCTCTTCTTTGATCTTTTTCAGATGCTCCGTCTAATTTATGTGTATAGCCATCTACTTCAATAACTAGCAGCAATTCCTTACACATAAAATCAGCAATATAATTCAAAACAGGTCTTTGTCTTCTAAATTGATACCCCTCCATGTTTCTAGCCTTTAACACATATTTCCATAAACATGCTTCTGCTTTGGTCATATCGTTTCGAAGTTGCCTAGCATATTCTTTTAATTGCGGATTATAATGATAATTATTTTTTTCAGATGCTTGTTCCATTTAGTAGATAGTATGTTTGTTAAGGCTCCTAATTAACAAAGTAGAAAAAATCGCCGAACTCGAAAAATAAAGCCCGTAACTTCTACCAGCTACGGGCTTTACCTCAGACTCCAAACAAAAAACCAAACTTAATTTTTCTCCGAATCAGCTAGTGGGTTTTCCTTTTTTAAAGCCCTGACGGCGGCTTTGACCACTTCGTCCGCATCATTCCAAATGGAATAGAATCCCTTCTCTTTAAATAAATGTTTGCCGAGGCGAGACTTCAACAATAGCTTTACATTGTACTCAATATCTTGTAGGCTGGAGGGCGCTATCTCTACGTTATTTTCTGCTGCGTATTCGTAGAAAGCTGTGAGCATCGCCTGATCTACTACGAATTCATCTCTTAACTCCCGCAAAGAAATTTCATCTAATTCCTCATCGTGGTTTTCCACGTAGCGGTAAATAAATTGAGGAGCGATCTCACTCATTTTGAGATAGTCCTTATCCATAAAGGAAGTGTCCAACGGGATAAAAATATCGGGCGTGATACCGCCGCCGCCGTACACCACTCTATTTTCTAATTTGGTGTAGAATCTAGTGGTATCCGTTTGGTGGATGCTATCTTTATTCACTAGCTCGCCCCCTTCAAATCTTGCCAACACATCGTGATCGTACGCAAACTTATCCTCGTAAGATTTTTGAATCAATCGGTTGGAGGGCGTGTAATATCTGGCAACGGTTAATCGCAAAGCAGAGCCATCTTTTAAGTCGTATTGCTCCTGCACCAACCCTTTGCCGAATGATCGCCTGCCGACGATGACACCTCTATCCCAATCCTGTACAGCCCCCGCCACGATCTCACTAGCCGATGCCGATCCTTCGTCAATCAGGACGGCAACCTTATCAATGGGAAAATGATTCAAACCCGAAGTTTGGTAATCATTTCTTCTCACCGTTCTTCCCTCCGTGTAAACGAGGAGTTTCCCTTTATCTGGAAACATTTGGCTAAGCATCTTGGTAGCCTCCTGCAAGTACCCGCCGGGGTTTTGCCTTAGGTCAATGACCAAGTCCTGCATTCCTTTTTCTTTTAATCTTTCGACCTCTTTCATAAATTCTCGGTAGGTGGTCGCACTAAATCGGTTGACCTTGATGAATCCCGTTTTCGCATCAATCATGTACCCCACGTCCACACTGTAAATGGGAATTTCGGCTCGCCGTACATCGAATGATCTTACCGATTTTTCTTTCCCCCGCAGAACTCCAATTTTCACCTCTGTACCTTTAATACCTTTTAGCTTATTAACCAAATCCCTCACGTTGACCTCTTCGCTACCTACGGCCGTGGTATCGTTGATTTCTACTATTTTATCTCCCGCCATGATACCCACTTCTTCTGCTGGCCCACCCGACAACGGAGCGACTACCACTATGGTATCATCAAGAATGATAAACTCAATGCCCACCCCATCGAAGTTTCCTTCGAGTTCGTCGTTGACTCTAGCGAGTTGCTCAGCGGGAATGTAGTTGGAGTGGGGATCTAATTCTTCGAGAATTTTACTGATGGCTTTTTCAATGAGTTCTTCGCTATCTACTTCATCCACGTAGCGAGCTTCTATGAATCTTATCAACTCTTCGATTCTTCCGTTACCTACTTTTTTGTATTCAATGAGATCACCCTCATCCGTTTGGAAAACCACCTCTTGCTGTACCTGTTTCGGTGCCAATTTAGTGCCTACGTACATCCCAACGGACAACATTAAAGCCAGTAAAAAAGGCATCCAAATATTTAATTTTTTATTAGTTGTATTTTCTATTTGAGGCATGAATCAAGTTTTGAGTTCCTTGAGAAATTTTGTGCGTGAATACTTATAGGTGAAGTAAAAAGTGCAATATACTGGATTTTAACTGTATGATCGTACTTTGCGAATCCGAATTACACACCCAGTTATTTTTTTGTAATTTTTGTCATTTTTTTATCCAACAGTTCTTAGGAATTTCTATCTTCATTTTTGAAAAAAACAACACTTTTATTTGG
>JBCCJE010000974.1:0-2451 GCA_039027925.1 Bacteroidota bacterium | reverse complement strand
TTACTGTTGAGCAATTTAAAGTTAGTAGCGCATCGAATACCCTTTTACTCGAACTACTGAATGAAAATTACTGATAAGATTACTCAAAATCGTTTACCATAACATCCACTTTAAATCGATAAAAATGAAAAATTTAATAATATTCACCTTATTTCAGTTCTTAATTATCAATGTAATAGCGGCACAGGAGATTACTTTTTCTTCCGAAATAGATTATCCTACTGGTTCTACCGCTCAGCTTGATATTTATGCCGCAAAGACAACTGGATTGGGCTCGGAGAATATGGCTGGCTTCACGGTTAATATTTATTATGACAATACGGAAGCAACAATAACAAATTTTGATACCTCCCCCCTATCCACTTTAGGTTGGCTTCCATTACCCAACAGTTTAAACTTCATTTCAAATAGTAATCCGACTGTGGGTATCACTCATACGGGTTATGGTACCATTAACGTAATAGATGGTTTTGTCGCTGGTTCTGATATTACCTCTACACCTGTTCTGGTACTATCCGTAACTTTTGATATTACGGAGGGAGATCCTTTAAATGGTGGTAGTGCCTTCCTAGCTCAAAACTCAAATAATCATCCTGGTCTTCAGTATGTTGGAGCTGATGCGGTAGGGCACGATATAACTATCTCTGGCAATCAAGTTCAAGATTTAAGTTTAGGAGCATTACCTATTGATCTCACTTATTTTAGGGCAAGGTATATTGAGCGTTCTAATAATATTAATTTGGCATGGCAGACAGCTTCTGAGGAGAATAATGATTTCTTTACCATTGAAAAATCTAGAGACGGAATTAACTTCCAATTCCTCGAAGAGATCTCTGGTGCGGGAACGAGTGTTCAAGTTTTAAACTATAGTACATCTGATGATAACCCTTACCAAGGAATTAACTATTACCGATTAAAACAAACTGATTTTGATGGTGCATTCGAATACTCAGAAATCCAGACTGTTCACGTAAAAGAAAATAATGCAGTCAATGTTTCTATTTTTCCAAATCCAGCAACTGAATACGTTACCATAGAACTAAAAAATATGCTTGAAAACAATACAATTCCAAACGATCTTCAAACATCTATTCAAGTGTTTGACAATAACGGAAGATTAGTGTTACAACCCCAATTAACCGAAGGGAATTCTACTCATACTTTTTCTATCAACCAATTATCCAATGGTATTTATTGGGTGAGAATTATGGATAGAGGTGAGCTTACCTCAGAGAGACTTATTATTCAATAAAGTTGAATCAAATTAATCCCCGAACATTCCTATTCTATACCCCGTTTGTTTTTTAGGCAGCCTTGCCCTCCTCCTAGACTCCCGAATTAAAAAGGGAGATGCGACCACCGTAGTCATGGTGATCTCGGGTCAATGATCTTCAGTTCCTTACCAATTAAATCTTGCGCAAATATGGTAAGAATTTGCATGGAACGCCGAGAGGCAGAGGAGCAGAGCTTTTTATTTTTTCTTTGAAAAAATCTCTGCGACGCTCCATTTCTGCGTTTAGTCCCTATGGTAGCAGCTTTGCTGCGCTAGGGCTTGCCGAAAAATGCTAAGTCATCTTAAAAAATACTTACATATTTGAAAAATACCCATTTCCTGATCCGATGGCATTTATTTTGTTAATGTAAAACAACAAAGAAAATTTAAGGAAATACCTTTCAACTTATACATCCTACCATCGCCCTGTTTTCCAACTTAACCTACTTGTCACATGATTTTATTATTAAATTTTACCAGAAACTAACGTACTGGAAAAAAGGAAATGATGATGGAAAATATGATCGAAACGCTCGCCAAAAGCAAAAAAGAATCTTCGAACGAATTGACTTCTGTATCAGAAAGCGTAGGGAATACCGTGGATCACCCCCCTACCGAAACGGCTTTCGTAGATCAAAGAATTGAAGAAGACTTTAGGCAAAAAATCTTTTCTCAGTATAATTTCTTCGGAGCGGCACTAAAATTTGGGTTAAAAAAAAACACAGTCTCACCTCGAACGCAAGAGAATTAAATTAATCAATTACATTGCAGTCATCACGCTGACGCTACAGCCTATTTTTTTGATACTAGGTTCGATGAACAAGATGGGGCTACTTTTTAATATCATTTTCGTTGGTCAGTCTGTAACTATTCTTTTTTTGCAAAAGAGAGGATGGTTTCACTACGCTAAGTGGATGTTTTTGATTGTTGGAACATTTATCTATGGCATCATCAATGTCGTGTACGGTAACATGATTCCTGCGGACGCCGGCTTTTTGTTATACATCATCTTGACAGCAATCCTCTTGACAACTCCCAAAGGCAAAGCGATAGGTATCGTCGTCATATCCTCGCTTTACATTGCACCTAGCTATCTTTTTGATGGTCTCCAAAATTTATTTTATCAAGAGTTGCCGATGGAGGCGTACTATTTCCAGTTGTTAATCATGACTTCCATC
>JBCCJE010000973.1:0-2465 GCA_039027925.1 Bacteroidota bacterium | reverse complement strand
TTACAGAATCGTACTTAACATTGTACTTAATTACGTTACTTGACCTCACTAGCTATAAAGTTCAAGAGATTTGTTTAGTATCGCTTGGTTCAATCTTAATGACCTAGCTCAGGTTCCTTATGTAGTCTCCAACTTCGAATTAATATAAATGTGTACTTTCACATAAATTAATCTAAAACAAAAATGAATTGCATTAATTTTACGTACACATAAAATACTTAATTTCAGCAAGTAAAAAATGCAATTAAAAAGAGTACTAATTATTACCTATTATTGGGTGCCCCTCGGTGGTTCAGGGGTACAGCGATGGGTCAAATTTTCAAAATATTTACCAGAGTTAGGCTGGCAGCCCGTGGTATATACTCCTTCCAATCCTGATTTTCCCTTAAAGGATGACTCCTTAATTAAAGACATCCCCGCAGTGTGTGAAGTGATTACGCAACCCATTTGGGAACCCTATCGGTTGGCGTCCATTTTTTCCAAAAACAAAAATCTCAACACGGGAATGCTCCGAAGTAATAAGGACGGCACGTGGAAAGACCAGTTGATGAATTATGTACGAAGCAATTATTTTATCCCTGATCCTAGGGTTTTTTGGGTGAAAAAATCAATCAAGTATCTCACTCATTATCTTCAAAAAAATCCAGTAGATGCCATCGTGACGAATGGTCCCCCGCATAGTATGCACTTAATCGGTTTGGGACTAAAGAAAAAATTAGGCTTGAAATGGCTTGCTGATTTTAGAGATCCGTGGACGAGTATAGATTTTTACCATACCCTAGCCTTGACCAAGCGATCAGACGCCAAACATCGTAGATTGGAACGAGAGGTGGTGAGCAGCGCGGACATCGTGACCGTGGTCAGCAGCTATGTCAAAAAAGAATATGATGCTTACTCTGATGCGGTGAAGGTTATCACTAATGGATTTGATAGTCCTAATCAAAAAGTAGAGATACCCTTGGATGAAAAATTTTCCATAGCCCACATCGGCTTGATGAATGTAGATCGGAATCCACAGGTACTTTGGAAAGCCATCAAAAAAATAGGAGATGAGCATCCTGATTTTAAAAAGGATGTAGAGATAAAAATCATCGGTAACATAAGCGAAGAAGGAGTTAACGCGATTAAGGAAAATGGCTTAATGGATAATCTGAACTTAGTTGGGTATCTACCACACGCCGAGGTATATCCTCACCAGCAAGCGGCTCAAATTTTACTGCTAGCGATCAACAATACACCTACGGCAGAAGGAATCATACCTGGAAAAATATTTGAGTATCTGATGTCCAAACGACCCATCTTGGCTATTGGTCCTCCTAGTGGGGCTTTAGCGGATATTTTAAATCAAACCTCCGGGGGAAGTACCTTTGATTTTGAAGATTTGGAGGGCTTAGAAAATTATTTACTGGATGCCTACGCTAAGTATAAAAAAGGCAAATGGCAAGTGAACTCCAAAAACATAGAGCAATATAGCAGAAGAAATCTGACTAAAAAACTGGTCAACCATTTAGAGCAAATGACTAAGAAATGAAAGATTAATCAATGAGCATCACCATCCGAATTTCTTCAACCATTTATATAACATTTCATTTAC
The DNA here is from genome assembly GCA_039027925.1 of Bacteroidota bacterium. Taxonomy (GTDB): domain Bacteria; phylum Bacteroidota; class Bacteroidia; order Chitinophagales; family Saprospiraceae; genus CAJQQY01. Next base: position 871 of record JBCCJE010000973.1, on the reverse strand, counting down.
ATCGGGCGATATTTTAAAATATAGTATAATACTCCCGTAGAGCACCGTGAGTAGGGTGGAGCGCAAAATAATGTTAATAATTGGATGAAAATTAAAGGATACAAAGTAGATGACGCTCCAGCAAAAGCCTACTACGCAAAGTATTTTTAGGGTAGTGAAGGTGAAGGGTTGCATCTTAAAATTGACCCAAATAAAAATGAGTTTTGAAATATTAAAAATGGAAACAGAACAAAAAGTAGCAATGGCAGATCCTACTAATCCGTAAATGGGGATAAAAACCAAATTCAGTACGATATTGAGTACCGCTAAAATAAGTAAGGCGTAAAAATTAAATTGGTACTTTTTTGAATAACTGATAATCTCCGAATTGACGCTCGTTGCTAAATCTATTATTTTCGCCAAGCCGAGAACGAGCACTACGTATTTTCCTTGTTGGATGATCTCCGAGTTTTCCATGATGGAAATTAAATCATCAATGGAACCCCAAATCCCTAGAAACACCAACCAACCTAAGGTGAGTAGTACAACGGATGACTTTTTGTAAATCATCCTAATTTCATCTAAGTCATTATTTTTCCAACTCCTAGAAATAATGGGGGATGATATGGCAATGATACCTTTAGCAGGTTTCATAATTGCGTCGCTTATCACATTCACAATGGCATAGACGCCGCTAGAGGTAATACCAATAATACCTGCCACCATCAAGGTATCTATTCTGAAGGCAACTTGGCTTCCCAAGGCATTCAAAAGTCCATACAGCGAATAATTGGCCATTGCCTTAGCAAGCGGTTTTTTGATATATCCAAAGTCAGTTTTCAAGTGTAATTGCCCCAAAAAATTAGTGTATAAAATCAGTCCTAACAAAGTA
>JBCCJE010000972.1:0-2465 GCA_039027925.1 Bacteroidota bacterium | reverse complement strand
GAAATAACAATATGTGTATATGGAGAATTATACTTTTTTATGCAAAACGATTCTACTTGCGAGGAAAAGACATTTCAAAAACTGTTCATGAACAACTTGAATGGGTTAAGAAATTTTTTGTATTACAAATCTGGAGACACTAGCTTTGCGGAAGATGCCGCACAGGAGGCATTTGTTCGCTTATGGAAAAACTGTGCAAAAGTTCCGATAGAAAAAGCGAAGAACTTCTTATTCACGGCTGCTAATAATTTATTTTTGGACGAAGCCAAGCATCGAAAAGTGAAGTTAAAGTTTCAACAACACGCTCTCCAAAATCAAACTTCGGAAAGTCCTGAATTTTTAATGGAAGAACAAGAGTTCAAAAAGCAGTTGGAGGAAGCGATCAATGCGCTACCCGCAGGACAGCGTGAAGTTTTTTTGATGAATCGAATAGATAAAATGAAATACCGAGAAATTGCGGAAGCGTTGGGTATCTCTCAAAAAGCAGTCGAAAAGCGCATGCACAAGGCCTTGATGGAACTAAGAAAATTGACTCCTAAAATATAAAATCACAGCAGTAGGGTATTTTATAGATATGTCGTTTTAGGACTAGAGAAAACTATGAATACTTTATAATCATAAAAAGATGAAAGAAAAATTTGAAAAAGATGATACGTTTTTGGCTCGATGGCTGGCAGGTGAATTGACTGATGCTGAATTAAGGGAGTTTGAATCAGATGAGCATTTTGAGTCTTTTAAAAAAATAGCAGCATTTTCTGCTGCACTAAAAACCTCAGATTGGAAAAGTAAAGAAGAGGCTTGGAAGCATTTTAAGAAAACTACCGACATCGCCCAAAAGTCCCCTTCTGCCAAAATACGAAGCTTCGATTTCCGTTGGCTGTTGGCAGCGGCAGCTATTGGAATTTTACTCGTTGGCTATTTGGCTTTTTTCCAAAACAACATACACACGTTTTCTACTCCGATGGCGGTTAAAGAAACCTTTACCCTACCGGATGGTTCACAAGTGACATTGAATGCTTCCTCCAAAGTGGCATTTGATAAAAAAGATTTCTCGAATAATCGTTTGTTGGACTTGGAGGGGGAGGCTTACTTTGAGGTAGCGGAAGGATCAAAATTTTCTGTAAAAACGCCCAACGGTTCGGTGGAGGTACTAGGCACTACGTTCAATGTTTTTTCCAGAAAAAATAAATTGGAAGTGAATTGTTACACGGGTAAGGTAGGTGTGTATTTTGAGGATCGGCGTAGAATGACTCCACTCAATCCAAAAAATGGACTGATTGCTTTGAACAAAAAAGTAGTGATGGTAACTAAAGCGGAATTAGAAAAATCTCCCGCATGGACTTCGGGTAACTCCAAATTTTCTCAAGTCGATTTCACAGAAGTAATCGAAGAACTAGAGCGACAGTTTGATATTAAAATCTCATACCCTGAGATATTGAAGAACATCCGTGATTACAACGGTGGATTTCCACACGATGATCTTGAGACAGCCCTGAAAGTTATTTTTCCAGCCATTGGATATCAGTACAAAATAAATAAACAGGAAGTAACCGTTTTCAAATAGCTTCGTAACTTGTGTGGGAAAACGAATTTGTAAAATGTGTCAAAACCTATTTCAAAAAAAATCATCAAAGATTCAGTACAGTTTTTTGAAACGTAGTATTCTACTTTCCTTTGCTTTTTTCCCAATCCTCCTCTTCTCTCAAAAAACTATTACTACTAGTTTCCAAAACCTTCCTCTCCAAGAAGTCCTAATCGAACTAGAGCAAAAGCATAAAATCATTTTTTCTTATACCTCGGAATCCATTGAAAATCAATTGATTACGGCCGATGTTCAAAATCAAGACTTAAAGAATACCTTAGCTTTGATTTTTCAAAATACCTCCATTGATTACGAGATCGTCAATGAGACTTACGTTATTTTAAAACGGAAGGAATTAAATATTCCAGCAATGTCAGTCTGCGGAACAATAGTAGATGAAGATCAAATTGCACTTCCTTTTGCCAATGTTTTTATCAAAAAAAATAGTGAGGGAATGAGTACGGATGAGGATGGAAAATTTGAATGGCAAAGTCAGATTTTACCCAATGATACTATTGAGATCAGTTACGTCGGATTTAAAACCAAAAAATTAACGGTGAAAGAATTGGAGCGTTGCCCAATTATAACATTGAAATTACAAACTTCAATTTTCTCTGAAGTAATGGTTAAGGAATATATTACTGCGGGTATCGAACAATCAGAAGACCTAAATCATTTGGTGCTTCGACCAGCACAGCTAGATGTAGTACCAGGGTTGACGGAGGCCGATGTACTACAAATGGTTCAGATCCTTCCGGGGGTACAAAGCCCCGATGAATCTGCTACGGGGTTGCACATCCGAGGTGGGACTCCCGATCAAAATTTGATTCTCTGGGACGGTATTCCAATTTATAACAATGGTCATTTTTTCGGAATGCTGTCT
>JBCCJE010000971.1:0-2466 GCA_039027925.1 Bacteroidota bacterium | reverse complement strand
TAAAATCCAGTAAAGAAGTTTTACCGTGATCCACGTGTCCCATTACTGTGACAATAGGAGCTCTCGGCCTTAAATCTTTACTGGATTTTATACGAAGTGCGGCGGTAGCGGACGGAGAAGCGGGAGGTATTACCCAACACATCGGAGCCTACGAGGTAGAGGTAGGAGAGGATAAGAAAAAAATCACCTTTTTGGATACTCCTGGTCACGAGGCCTTTACGGCTATGCGTGCTCGGGGAGCTAAGGTGACAGACATAGCAATTATCATCATAGCGGCCGACGATTCTATAATGCCTCAGACCAAAGAGGCGATCAGTCACGCTCAAGCTGCTGGTGTACCGATGGTATTTGCAATTAATAAAATTGACAAAGATGGTGCTGATCCAGAAAGGATCAAAGGGCAGTTGGCCGAAATGAATTTGTTAGTTGAAGATTGGGGTGGTCAGTACCAATCACAAGATATTTCTGCAAAGCAGGGTCTCGGTATTGATTCCTTACTAGAAAAAATTCTTTTGGAGGCGGAACTACTTGAACTAAAAGCAAATCCAGATCGAGCGGCATCGGGTACGGTCATCGAGGCTTCACTAGATAGAGGAAAAGGTTTTGTTACTAAAATTTTAGTTCAAACTGGAACTCTACAAATTGGAGATTCAGTAGTATCGGGAGAGCACTCTGGTAAAGTCAAAGCGATGTTCAACGAAAGGGGCAAACGCATCAAGGCTGCGGGGCCTTCTAACCCTGTTCTAATTTTAGGTTTGAGTGGTGCACCCCAAGCAGGTGAGAAATTCAAAGTGATGGAAACAGAACAAGAAGCCAGGCAGTTGGCCTCCAATCGTGCTCAGATCAATAGAGAACAAGCCAACCGAGCTAGCAAACGAATCAGTTTGGATGAGATCGGGCGTCGTTTGGCCTTGGGTAGTTTTAAGGAGTTAAACTTGATTGTCAAAGGGGATGTTGATGGATCAATCGAAGCCCTGTCGGATTCTTTGATTAAGCAATCCATCGAATCTGTTCAGGTAAATGTTATTCACAAAGCCGTTGGTCAAATTATTGAATCTGATGTTCTGTTGGCTTCTGCTTCTGATGCGATCATCATTGGATTTCAGGTCAGACCCTCTGCGGGGGCTCGTAAGCTAGCGGAAAAAGAAGGGGTACAGATCAAAATGTACTCCATCATTTATGAGGCCATAGAAGAAATCAAGTCCGCGATAGAAGGTATGCTGGAGCCAACGAAAGAAGAAAAAATTGTTGCCAATATTGATGTGAGAGAAGTATTTAAAATCAGTAAAGTGGGGACGATTGCGGGCTGCTACGTCACGGATGGTTTGATAAAGAGAAATACTCACGTACGATTGATAAGAGAAGGAATCGTCATTTATCCTGTGAAGGAAGGGCAAATGGGAGAAATTTCATCCTTGAAGCGATTTAAGGATGATGCTAAAGAAGTGAAAGCGGGCATGGAATGCGGTATCTCTATCAAAAACTTTAATGACATTAAAGTAGGAGACGTCATCGAAGGATACGAGATAATAGAAGTCAAACAGAAACTTTGATTATCCAAAAGTATCTTGGCAATTGGCTTAGCTTTGAGCCAATGAAATTTCCTACTTTTTTAATAAAATGATACTAGCCAAAAAACAGCATGAGTCACTCCAGATGAGTTTGCTCATGCTGTTTTCGTTTAGCCTACCGCTACATCCTCGGGTAGCAAGTTGGGTCGCTTTTTTACTTACCATTCATTGGCTAGTAGGTACTTTGAGTCTCACCAACTTTAAAAAAAATTTCCAGTCATCAGCCATAATATTTTGGGGATTTTATTTGATCCACTTACTAGGTCTCTTCTACACCACAAATCTAGCAGAAGGCTATCAAAGGATAGAGACGAAGTTACCATTACTGATTTTTCCGATGATATTTTTTTCGACATCAGCTAGCCAACATGTCAATAAAATGCTAAAGATTTTTGTATTCGGATGTCTTTTAGCTACGATCTACTCATTTACTTTAGGGATAATTAAAAATTATCAGACGGGGATGAACTGGCTATTTTATACCAACCTCAGCGGCTTCATCGGATTTCATCCTACCTATTTCTCCATCTATCTGCTCTTTTCGTGTTTTATTCTTTTATCATTGATGATGGAGGAATGGATTCATTTTCCGATGAGAAGAATCATGGCTAGTGCCGTACTGTTTTGGTTTGTCGTTTTTATGCTCCTACTTTCTTCCCGAATGATTATTCTTCTAATGATTGTGATGTTCAATTTGATATTGATATTTTGGATGTATCAGAATCAAAAATTATTCTATGGTTTAGTTATCTCCGTGGTAACTGTACTATTTTCTGTAAGTTTATTGTTAAATGTTCCTGGCCTCAAAGAGAGAACTTACCTCACTATCAATCGCTTTAAGAATAACAATAATAAGACGAAAATTGATCCTCGTATAAATTTATGGAGTGCTTCG
>JBCCJE010000970.1:0-2477 GCA_039027925.1 Bacteroidota bacterium | reverse complement strand
ATTTATTCGTATCCATAGATCTTTTATTGTCAACGTGGATAAAATTCATTCCATTGAGGGAAATCAGGTCGTCGTTGGAAATCAAAAATTGCCAATCAGCAAAGGACAGCGAGAACAGTTTTTAGCATTCATCAAACAGCGGGGAATTTTTCGAAATGACTGAGATGAGTGATGAACGATGAGTGATGAATCCTCAAACCCTCATCATTTTATCCAAAAACGCCTTAATCATATCATCCAAATCTCCTTTGCCTTGCAGTTCTCCGATCATACCGTACATTGCCGCCGAACGCTTACCGCCTACCTCCGAATGCTTGGCGGCAAACTGTTGGAATTTTTCAAATAAATGAGCGGGCAACATGCGTTGCATCGTTTTGATAGCTTGCAGTTGGACATTTTTACCCACTTTGTGGAGTGTCATCTTTTTGGCTTTAGCTACCGCTTTTTTCAAATCTTCAATACATTGATCCATAACTTTTTCGTGGGCAGGATTGATAGAAAAATGTAGGCTTGCGGGCATCTGTTGACGATCTATCTGCCAACCCAAAATGCCCATTTCGTCGCCCACCTCGTAAATGTCTAGTTGGTCAGACGTTACGGCAAAAAGAGTAGCTTCGGGCGTACTCAAAATCGCTAACTCTGGAATTTCACTAATGGCACGTTGCAGTTTTAGACCAGTTTCCATACAGCCTTTAGCGAGCCGTAGGTAGCCATCCATACCCACATATTTAAGGGCAGCGTAGGCCGCAGCGATGGCGCCCCCCGGTCGAGTTCCTGTCATGGTGGGCGAAGCGTAGATACCTCCTGTCCATTTGGTATAGGTGTAAAACTGGTGTTTTCGTAGTTCCGCATTTTTGTATAAAACTACTGAAGCCCCCTTTGCGGCGTATCCATATTTGTGAATATCGGCGGAGATGGAGGTAACACCTTCCACCGAAAAATCGAACTTGGGAATATTGTAATTTAATTGTTGTAAAAAAGGAAGCATGAATCCTCCGATGCAGGCGTCCACGTGAAAAAGTAGGTTGTGCGCCCGAGCTATTTGACCAATTTGCTCAATAGGATCCATAACCCCTTGAGGGTAGGAGGGGGCTGACCCTACGAGTAATACGGTACGCTCATTGATGAGTGAGGCCATCTTTGCAGCACTTACCCGAAAATCTGCTTCGACGGGAACTAACATTACTTTTACATTAAAGTAGTGAGCCGCTTTGAAAAAAGCGGGATGCGCCGTAGCGGGTACAATCATCTCAGGTGCTTGGGTTAGCTGCTTATTTTTTTCGCCCCACTCTCTGGCTGTTTTTACCGCCATCAAGATGCTCTCCGTACCTCCCGTGGTCATGCTACCTACCGTCTCGTCGTCTCCTCCAAATAAATGGGCAGACATGGCTACCACCTCATTTTCCATATTACGCAAACTCGGAAACGCCGAAGGATTAAGTGCATTTTCTGAAAAAAACATTTGGTAGGCTCGCTTGACTACATTGGAAATTTCCTCGCCGGGATAATACACGTAGGCAAAGTTTCTACCGTTACGCCAGTCTAAATCATCTTTAGCCATGTCGGTCATTTCTGCGAAGAGTGCTGCTTCGGTAAGTCCAGTTGATGGTATTTTTTTCACAATAGTTTATTTTTTAGACATACGCTTAGGAATGGAAAAATAGACCGTCAAGATGCTACATTTATTAATTTCCCATTCTTTGTATGGATTTTTTGATAAAATTGTAGGATGTAGAAAATAGAAAAAAACAAAGTATTCACGGAAAAGTTAGTCAGCCTTCTCGCTAGGAAAAGTTCACGGGTTAAGTGGTTGCTATCAAATAATCAATACCGTGAAAGTCAACACCCAACGCTTTGGCTTTTGTGAAATTTTCCAAAGCCTGACGGCGATCATTTTTTTCTTTGTAGTAATAGCCGTAGTGTAAATACAACGTGGGATTGTTGGCATCTATCGCTTTTGATTTTTCTAAATCCTCCCGTGCGTCCTCCAATTTTCCCAGCCGAACATGAGCCAATGCTCTTTGGCAGAGTGCTCGAGGTGCGTCGGGTTGGCGAGCTATCACGGCACTAAAATCATGCACCGCACGTTGGTATTCACTTATCTGAATAAAAGCAATTCCTCTTTTTAACAATACTTTTACATCTTCAAAATATTTATAAAGATATTTATTATAAACACTTACCGCCTCGGCGTAATCTCCTTTTAGAAAATAAACCTCGCCAAGTAAAGGATAATCTTGCAGGCTGATTTGATTTTTTTTTACCAGATTGTGAAGATGATCTAAGGCAGCATCATACGCTTTTATTTGCACTAAGCCTACTACGTAATGATGGTGAATATCTTTTTTGTCAAAACCTTCTTTCAAGAGATTTTTAAACACAGCCGTTGCTTCCTCATACTTTTCATCTGCCTCCAATTTTAAACCCTCAAAATAAGCATCGGGAAATTTGGAGGTGCGCAAAACTTCGGTCAGCAT
>JBCCJE010000969.1:0-2479 GCA_039027925.1 Bacteroidota bacterium | reverse complement strand
CCGAAAACCTCTACGGAAAAACAAAGTACCTTGACCCCGTAAAACTTGCCAATAAATACGCTGCCGAGTTGAAGCACGAAAAAGGCTGTGATTACGTGATTTGTCTTTCAAACCTAGGTTATGAATACAGCGGAAGCACCGTCTCCGACAAAGTGCTGGCAAAATCATCAGAAGACATTGATTTGATCCTCGGCGGACATTCACATACTTTCCTTGAGCAGCCAACAATTGTGAAAAATAAAAAGGAGAAACGGGTGCTGATCGGTCAAGTAGGATTTGGAGGAGTTTTGTTAGGACGATTGGATGTTTACTTTGAACGTAATAAAAGAGGTAAATGTGAATCTTGTAAAAACATTGTTATAAAAGACTAGTCTCAAATTGAGTGGGTTATACATATGATTTTATTTAATTTGATTTTTTCTTAAAAATACTCATAATCAATTTTTTCGTATTCAATATTTTTTATATACTTTTGTTATCTCTACGGGGAAATCCCTTGGCTAAAAAAGCCAAAAAATAAGTACTCAAAAGCGTTAAAAAGAAGGCTATATCCATTACTTGTGAATACTTATTGAAATGAAAACGAATATTAAAAAAAATTATCTTTAGAAATTTCATTGTTATCTTTTTCTTTCTAAATAATTTTTTTTCCTTTGTATTCCCGCGCAATTCAATACTCATTTAGGGAAAAACTTTGAGAAAACTGTTGGCGGAATAAAATGTGTAATAGACATTTCCTTTCACTCTGCTTATTTACTACTGATACGTAAAGAGACTCTACACATTCATCTGGTTATATATTTTTTAATCAGGCTATGAGCCTATTTATCTGAACTGAAGAATGGTAAAAGATTGTATTTCAGTATGGGACAATTGTCTGCGTACTATCCGCAAAAATGTAAACCACCAAAGCTTTAAAACTTGGTTCGAACCGATCAAGGCAGTTGACTTGACCAATGATTCATTGACTATTCAAGTGCCCAACAAGTTTTTTTACGAGTGGTTAGAGGAACACTACGTTTCCTTACTTAAAATGACCATCCGACAAGAGTTGGGTGAGAAGGGGCGATTAGAGTATCAAATATTGATGTCTAATCCAAACAAAAATTCTAGTAATGCTTTCCGATCCTCCAAGCAAAAAAATGATCCAACTGATCCGGGTGGAGTTAATACAGGCAACATCAAAAATCCATTTGTAATCCCTGGTATCAAGAAGGTGAAAATTGATTCGCAATTGAATCCCAATTATCTTTTTGAAAATTTTATCGAAGGGGATTGTAATCGGCTAGCCCGCTCGGCCGGAATCGCCATCGCTAAAAAACCTGGAGGGACAGCCTTCAACCCATTGGTTATTTTTGGGGATGTTGGATTAGGAAAAACTCATTTGGCGCAAGCCATCGGAAACGAAGTGCAACGTACCCTAGCGGGTAAGACTTGCCTCTACGTGCCCTCCGATAAATTCACCAATCAGATCATCCAAAGCATTAAAAATAATGCGGTCAATGACTTCGTAAATTTCTATCAATTGGTGGATGTTTTGATCGTTGACGATATCCAATTCCTTGAAAATAAAAAGAAAACCCAAGAGATTTTCTTCCACATTTTCAATCAATTGCATCAAAACGGTAAGCAAATTATTCTGACCTCTGATCGTCCGCCCAAAGATTTGGATGGCATGGAGGATCGTTTGATCTCTCGCTTCAAGTGGGGGCTTTCTGCCGATCTTCAAGTTCCAGATTTGGAAACACGCATGGCCATCCTCGAAGCGAAGATGAATCAAGAGGGCGTAGATATTCCGCAGGACGTTACAGAATTTATTTGTTACAACATCAAGAATAACATCCGAGAATTGGAAGGTGTTTTGATTTCTCTCGTTGCTCAATCCTCCCTCAACCGAAGAGAAATAGATGTGGACTTAGCCAAAGAAGTCATCAAGAATTTTGTCTCGCAGATGTCCAAAGAGATTACTGTTGACTTTATTCAAAATCTCGTAGCGGATCATTTTAACGTTCCCGTTGGAAAATTAGCTGGCAAAACCAGAAAGCGGTCTATCGTCATTGCTCGGCAGTTGAGTATGTATTTAGCCAAAAATTTGACTAATAAATCTTTAAAAGCCATCGGCGAAAATTTTGGTGGTCGAGATCACAGTACGGTTATTTATTCCTGCAAGGCTGTCCAAGATCTGTTGGATACTGATATGATTTTTAAAGACACCGTAGCCGATTTAGAGAAGAAAATTCGTTTGAGCCTGAACGAGAAATAAATAACAACTATCAGAAACACACAAAGAAAAAAAAGTGGAGTAGTCAGCTTGATTACTCCACTTTTTTTGTGCGATCTTATTACTATTATGGAAACCGTTATTTTGGGTTTTTCAGTATTTTTCAGATCAAAGCAAGAGACGATACAAAAAAAAGCCCCTACGCCACATTTCATTAAGGAAGATTTCTTATTCAATTACTAGGCTTCCTCCTACCCT
>JBCCJE010000968.1:0-2480 GCA_039027925.1 Bacteroidota bacterium | reverse complement strand
GGGACTACGATGCCCCCAACATTCCCAACGAACCTCGAGATGTTTCCGCAGCGGCAGTTACTGCGTCTGGCTTACTGGAGTTGAGTAAGTACGATGCTGAGCAGGCGCAAAAATATCGGAATTGGGCCAATGAAATTTTGACCAATTTGGCGACGGAAAAATACCAATGCACCACGCCACCTTTTTTTCTAAAACACAGCGTGGGAAGTCTCCCCGGCAAATTTGAAATGGATGTACCCATTATCTACGCTGATTATTATTACGTAGAAGCATTGTTACGAAAAGATAAAATTCAGAGCTAACACCCTTTTTCCAAAATATCAAAATCAGCGATGAGGTATAAAATTTTTCCATTCATAGCCTTGGCAAGTTTGTTATTTTTTCTTTCTACTAAAAATATAAGTTCAGTTAGGCAATCCCTGCCCGAAAGAAAAATAGAAAATATCAATGCTGATTGGCAATACTTAGAACAAAATTTTAAAAATGTAAAAGAGTTGTTAGGGAAAAATAATTGGGAAGAGATTGACTTACCGCATACTTGGAATCAATGGGATGCTGTGGATAATGCACCCGGCTATCGCCGAGATGCTAGTTGGTACCAAAAGGAAATTTTCATTGAAAATTTTCAAAATGCGCAATACCTACTTTATTTCGAAGGGGTCAACATCACCTCGGAAATTTATGTGAATGGTGAAAGAGCAGGCGGTCACGTAGGCGGCTACGTAGGGTTCGAAGTGGACATCACGCCCTTCGTTAAAAAAGGACAAAAAAATACGATTTCTATTCGGGTGGACAACAGTTATAATCCCAACGTTATTCCCTCCCAAAAGGCAGACTTCTTTATTTACGGAGGGATTACAAGAGATGTTTGGTTAAAGATTTTACCCACAATTAATCTTAAAAATATTCATATCGCTACACCGGAAGTAACGACCGAAAGTGCCTTAACTACCATGAAAGTTGATGTGCACCGTACGGATTTAATCAACGATAATTTTACCATTCGGGGTAAAATTCTTGACCCCTCTAGCCGAAAAATAGTTGCCGAAAAAACACAAAAGGCTAATGAAATCAATGGTAGTAACACATTTACATTTCCCAAAATAAATAAGCCCAAACTCTGGTCGCCCGATCATCCGCACCTTTACGAAGTCGTCGTTCAACTCCTCAACGATGGAAAAGTCGTAGATGAAAAAACCGAAACCATTGGTTACCGTTGGTTTCGATTCGAGGAGTACGGCGCATTTTATTTGAATGGAAATAGATTGTTGTTGCGGGGTACACATCGGCACGAAGAACACGCGGGCTACGGTGCAGCCATACCCAACGAACTCCACCGACAGGACATGGAACAAATCAAGGAAATGGGCGCTAATTTTCTCCGCTTGGGGCATTATCCGCAAGATCCCGAAGTCTATAAAACTTGCGACGAATTGGGCATCATCGTTTGGGATGAGTTGCCGTGGTGCAGAGGTGGCATGGGCGAAAAGGCTTGGGAAAAAAATACGGAAAGATTGCTTCGTGAACAAATTCAACAAAATTATAATCATCCTTCCATCCTCTTTTGGTCGCTGGGAAACGAAATTTACTGGTTGCCCGATTTCGAAAATGGAGACGACGAAAAACGCTTGAACCGATTTATCAAAAAACTGAATGACATTGCCCACGAGTTAGATCCCTCCCGTATGACTTCCATTCGGAAATATTACGCAGGCGCCGATTTGGTAGATGTTTTTTCTCCTTCCATTTGGTCAGGCTGGTACGCTGGGGTTTATACTAATTACAAAAAAACGTTGACCGAAAATCAAAAAAAGTACCCCCGATTTTTACACATGGAGTACGGCGGTTCTAGCCACGTAGGGCGACATACTGAAAATCCAATTACGGGAGATGGTTCGATGAACGAAGACGACTGGGCAGAGGTAGCCAACCAAGTTAACATTAAAAACATTGCAAAAAGTGGCGATTGGACGGAAAACTATATCGTTGATTTGTTCGATTGGTATTTGGGGATCACGGAGACTAAGCAGGATTTTTCGGGCAATGCACAATGGGCATTCAAAGACTTTGGAACGCCGCTACGTCCCGAAAACGCCATCCCGTATCTGAATCAAAAAGGCTTAGTGGATCGGTCGGGTAAGCCCAAAGATGCCTACTACGTATTTAAAAGTTACTGGTCGAAAGAGCCATTTACCTATATTGAATCGCACACGTGGACAAAGCGTCGGGGGCCCAAAGGCAAGACCCGAAACCTATCCGTTTTTAGCAATTGCGAAAAGGTAGAACTTTTTCAAAACGGAAAATCTTTGGGAAAAAAAGAACGGAAGGTAGGAACATTTCCTGCCTGTGGATTGAACTGGGATGTACTATTTTTCGAAGGAAAAAATCAACTTATCGCCAACGGATTTCAAAATGGAAAAATGATTACCTCCGATACCATGACGGTAAATTATGATTACATTCAAGCTGGAAAACCTGAT
>JBCCJE010000967.1:0-2481 GCA_039027925.1 Bacteroidota bacterium | reverse complement strand
ATAATTTCATCCGCAAAAATGAAAACACCTTTATCTTCTAACTTCAGACATTTAGCCTTGACCTTAACATACCTACATTTTACGGGAGCAAACTCTAATGAAAATTTCCGCCTCATATTGGTTGAATTTGCAGTACGTTTTTCATTCAAATTTCTTTCCCATTTATGAATAGGAGTAAAAGTATTTCCATCCTGCGAGATAAGCACTTCGATATCTTTAGGAAAATATATGCCAGATGCATTGTCATTAATGCAACTCAAAATGATTTTGCTCACTTCCGTTTCTTGCTCTAAATCAATTTCTACATCTAAGTCTTTATCCAAAACACCAATCCATTTACCGCTGCCCCATGTTCTACCTCCATACTCCATGTCTGCCAAGGTGATGCCGCCATTTGCGGTATAACTGTGAAAAGGTTTACTTTTTAAAGTCACCTTACGTCCTAACGCTTTGTGGACAAATAATTCTTTTCTTTCAGTCTTAGTGACGATTTTATCTGCTCTGGTTGATACTGCTGAGATCGTTGTATTTTTATCCAAAAAGAAAGGTTGACTGTACTTCGTACTATTATTCATAGTGGGGTCACTACCATCCAAAGTATAACGAATCTCTGTAGGAATATCAGAAGATATTGTAACCTTTAACCTCCTAGACATGGAATCTAACTTTGCATCTATGATAGGGCGAAGCGCACTCGTAGAGTAGTTGATATCTAACTCCTCATATTTTTCAAATTCATTATTTACCGTACTTGAAAAACGATTCCAATCCTTGTGTGCAGGTAGTGTCCACGCAGATTCTGCTAGTGCTAGCATTCTTGGGAGTAGCATATATTCCACATGCGAGGGGGTAGGCATGTATTCCGTCCAAACCTGTCCTTGGATGCCCAATACTAATTTTTGAAGATTTTCATCAATGTCAGCTGATACAGGTTCCAAATTATAGACTTGAGACAATGGTGAAAATCCTCCCCAAGCTTGAGGTTCGTGCTCACTCAAACTTTGGTAGTGGTCAAAGTAATAGGATGTACCCGACGCAACTACCGTTGGATGATTTTTTGTAAGTATCTTGTTAAGTCCTTCTATGCCATGCCAAAACATGATAGAAGAAGAAGGAGAAAGATTCCCTTCCGTAATCTCATGCCACCCCATCAGCTTTCTATTTTTAGATCGAATAAATTCATCAAAGTGATTGACAAAATGACTCTGCAATTCGTGGCTATCGTACTCGTTATCTGCCATAAATTTTTGACATCCAGAACATTGCTTCCAGTTTTTTTTGTTGACTTCATCTCCTCCGATATGGATGTATTCAGATGGGAAAAGTTCGATAACCTCCGTAATGACATCCTCTAGTAATTTATAACTGTCGGGATTACTAGCACAATAAACACCAATGTTATCAAGTGCATTACCGCTATCATCTTTACAAACCAAATCTTCAAAACAGTCAAAAACAATTTCAGAATGCCCTGGTAATTCTATCTCTGGTACAATAGTGATAAATCGCTCTTCTGCATACACTATAATTTCTTTGATTTCTTCCTGAGTATAAAACCCTCCGTACTTTGGTCGGTCATCTCCTTCTTTCCATGCTTCTACATCTTCCCATGGTTTCTTATTTTCTTTCACCACTCTCCATGCTCCAATATCAGTTAGCTCAGGGTGTGATTTTATTTCGATTCTCCAGCCAATGCCGTCCACCAAGTGCCAATGAAAAACATTGAGTTTGTACATCGCCATCATGTCGATATATTGTTTAACAAACGAAACGGGCATAAAATGTCGAGAGACATCAAGGTGCATACCACGCCAATCGAATCTTGGGAAATCTTTGATGGAAATTTTAGGTAAAGTAGGCTTACCTTTCTCGTTGGGAAAAAGCTGTAATAGCGTATGAATTCCATAGAATAAACCTGCAGCGTCCGTTGACTGAATCTTGATCTGTTGACTATTGATTTCTAATTCATACCCTTCCTTGGGTAAGTCTAAATTAGTATCTAAGTGTAAATGAATACTGTTCTCTTTTTCCTTTTCCTCAACTTGAACTTCCGAATCAATCGCATATTTTTCTTTTAAAAAATCCTTTAGTGGATTTAAAATTTTAACAAGGTCAGTTGAATTGGCAGAAAGGATCGTTTTGGAATCAATGGTAAATGATCCTTCTTTTAATTCTACGTGATTTGGTTGAGGTAATAAATGAAGGTGGCCTAAATCATTCTGATTTGAACATGAATTAATACTAAACCATATTAAAATGATCATACTGAATATGCTTCTTTTCATAGAGGTTTTTCTTTTCCTGTTGAATTAATGATCTATAATGAAATGAGTCGGACGAAGGTAAGATAAATATATTACGGTGGAAATTATAAAATGGAATGGCGTTGTTGCATAAATAATTTAGATAGACCTTCGGTAATTTTTATAACAATCAAGCTGCAATTTTCTTAGAAATGGGCATACCAAGGGCTGTCATTTT
>JBCCJE010000966.1:0-2486 GCA_039027925.1 Bacteroidota bacterium | reverse complement strand
GATAGCGATAATGCAGCGTTTTTTGAGTGGAAAGGATTTTCAATTTAAAAAATTAATCCAATTCACCCAACTCACTACCCACAAATACTACCACGATAAATTATCTGCAACTTGGATTAATTACTAAATTTAGGAGATTTTTATCATCGCAAAAAAAGCAAATCAATGGAACTCAATTTAGTTGGAAAAAATGCCCTAGTGGGAGGAAGTAGCAAGGGAATAGGTAAAGCTGCCGCCATCGAATTGGCGAAGTTGGGAGCTAATATAACATTAGTTTCACGGAGTGCTGATAAGATGGCAGCAGTCCTTCGTACCCTTGATACCTCACTCGGTCAAAGCCACGATTTTCTAACGGCGGATTTTTCTGATGTCAAAGATTTGGAAAAAAGAGTCAAAGCCTTGGTGGCACAAAAGCCCATTCACATTTTGATAAATAATACGGGAGGCCCTGCACCCGGCCCCATCGTAGATGCAAAGATTGAAGCATTTCTCGGAGCATTGAACAACCACTTGGTGGCGAGTCATACTTTGGTTCAGCTTGTCGTAGAAGGGATGAAAGCTGCTGGTTACGGTCGGATTATCAATGTCATTTCTACCTCGGTCAAAGAACCCATCCCGGGACTTGGTGTGAGCAACACCACCCGGGCAGCTATGGCCAATTGGTCAAAAACAATGGCTGGCGAACTGGGGCAATACGGCATCACCGTCAATAATGTTTTACCAGGATTCACGAGGACAGAACGCTTGCAACAGATCATTGACAGGAAAGCAAAAAACGGAAATATGTCCGAGGAGGAAGTAGTGGCTAGTATGAAAAAAAATGTTCCGCTCGGTCGCTTTGCCGAACCCAGAGAGCTGGGGATGGCTGTGGCATTTTTGGCTGCGCCCGCTGCGAGCTATATCACAGGGACTAACTTGACGGTGGACGGAGGACGAACAAAAAGTTTATAATGTCTTACCTCAAGGCGGGCTACACGATACACTACGGAAATTGCCGAGCAGCTTTTCCTAGTGGATGTAGTAATATCTGATGTGCTAGTGATGGATCATCGGGTGACGCAGCGAAGTCAAAATTCTTTTTTAACATCGAATATGCTTATCTTTATTCTCCTTTCGAAACTTAGCTATCCTTTTTGAAAACGCTTCTGTTTTCATGTTCTATTTTATTTTCAAACTTTTTAAAATTAAAAATTATGAGCACTCAAGAAATTGCTAATCGTTTGGTGGAACTATGCCGTCAAGGAGATTACGAAACTTGCTACAAAGAATTATATGCTCCCGACGTGTGGAGTATCGAACCCAAAGGAGCTATGACCGAAAAAGTACAAGGCTTAGAAGCACTTGCCGAAAAAGGAAAACGCTGGAACGAGATGATAGAAGCATTTCATGGATCTTCGATCGGAGACCCCATCGTATCTGGTAATCATTTTGCGCTAACCATGATGACCGACATTACTTTTAAAGAAATGGGCAGACAGAAAATGGACGAGATATGTATGTACGAAGTACAAGATGGTAAAATTGTCAAGGAGCAGTTTTTCTATTCTGTACCCACAACTACCGAGTAAGGAACTTCTGATTGCTTCTTGGCGCTAATGCTCTTATTTGCCTTAATGCTAGAGCATTGGCGCCAACAAAAATAGGCTTCAAATTTCAACCCTCCAACTCAATCAAATAATCCAAACCAATGAAACTACCGTACTTACTTATTCTACTCCTATCTCTATTTTTTTCCCAATTCAACTACAGTCAATCATCAGAGTATTGGCATGGATAGCATTTTCAGCATCACTTCAAGTAAATTCCATATGACTCACAATTTGCTAAAAAAACATATTCGAGAAAAAGTGGACATCTCTAATCATCTGCTCGATACTGTTTGTTCTTACTTCGAGTTGCGCACGGTGGAGAAAGGAGACTTTGTACTTCGGCAGTATCAGATTTGTCAGTTTGAAGGTTTTGTATTAGAAGGCTGTTTTAAAGTTTTTACCATAGACAAAGAAGGTAAAGAAAATATCCTCTATTTCGCAGCGGAAGATTGGTGGTTGATGGATTTGGATAGTTTTAGTAACCGACGTCCATCGGATTTGAATATTCAGGCTTTAGAAACTAGTAAAATTCTTTATATCAAAAAAACGGATAAAGAATACTTGTATGAGCACTATCCAATTGTGGAAAAACTTTTTCGCATTATCTCCCAAAAAGCAATCGTTGCGTGGCAACGCAGACTTATTCGCAATCATTGCCAAACTGCAACGGAACGTTATCTTTACTTTGTAACCACTTATCCCAATATTGTTTCAAGGCTGACGGATAGACAGATAGCCGCCTACCTTGGAATTACGCACGAGTTCTTGAGCAAGATAAAAAAGCGGCAGAAGGAAAAGTTATGATGAGCATTGGCGTTAACGAACACAGAAAAACAAAATGAAAAAAGTCGCCATCAATATAAAAACTGAAGTTTGGAATAATATAATTCACTATCT
>JBCCJE010000965.1:0-2493 GCA_039027925.1 Bacteroidota bacterium | reverse complement strand
TGGTTTGCGCATCGTAGCTCCATTCGATGGTCTCTTGGAGATCAAAGGTTCGTTGGAAATGAACAAAAGAAAAGGTAGAAATTCCGATGGAAAAAATCGTGACTAGCTTCAAAAAACCACGGTGATAAAGCTGTTGTAACAATACGTACACATTTAGACCAAACAGAGGAAGGAGCATCGTCGCTTTTCGGCCTTCCAAGAATTTTACATCTAATAAATAGTACTGAACAAAGACACCGAGTAGTAAAAGTGCCAACAACAAAACGGCGGCAAAGTGGATTTTAGAAATCAATTGTTTTTGATTTTTCCCATAATGATAAAATCCGTACAGGGTAGAAAAGATAAGTAGGCTGATTGCAATACCGATAAAGGTATGGGTGGTGTAAGGATGTAAATATCCTTGACTCATCAAACTCACTCTGACCAAACCTTCGAAGCTATCCCAAAAACTTTCTTTTCCAAACACAAATTCTCCTTTGTTCCTCAGAAACTGAATAGGTTTTACCAAAAGAAAAAACAAAACAATTGCGGAAACGAAAGGTAAAGACAACCATCTAAAATCAAGTGCTTTTTTTAGGCCTATTTTTTCAAAAAAAATAAGCAAAATAAATACGGCGCAGAGACTCGCCCAGTAATTTAAAAAAACAAAATTGCTCAATACCGAAAAGATCGCCCCTACGTAACAATACATTCCCAAAGTCCATTTTGGTTCTTCGATCCACCTCATTAAAAAATAAATACTCATCATCATCCACCCTATCCCCAATCCATATCCCCTAGCCAAAGAAAAGAACTCCAATAAGTACGGATTAAAATTGAGTAAACAAAAGCCCGCTAAACCCACCCAGAAATTACTGGAAAACCTTCGAACCAATAAGGTAGAAAAAACAAGAAAAAGGAAATGTCCGAATAAATTGGGTAAGCGCAAAGTCCACTCGGATACTCCAAAAATCCCAGTAGAGACTTGCATCAAAAAGGTATTCAGCAAATGGTTATTCGCATCACTCCAACACACTTCGGAATAAAAACATTGGAAAACGGAACGCGGCAGATGACTAAAATAAGTACTTGCTTCGTCGCAAGTAAAACTCAGCAGATGTGCTCGGAGGGAGGTATAACCGAGGAGGGCAATGGCTAGTCCCACAAAAATAAAATGAGGGTAGCTTTTAAAGTTCTCGCTCGGCTCTCGCATAGTCTTCGGGGATTCCGATATCAATAAAATAACCATCTAACTCACACCCAAATATGGTTAAATCGTAGAGGTATTTTTCCATAAGATCTTTTTCAAAAGAAAATTTTTCTGGGAATTTTTCTACCGCAAAGATTTGTGGAGTGATGATGTAAACCCCTCCGTTGATTAATCCTTCCGCTTGGTATTGTTTTTCTTTAAAACCTATAACTCGCTGATTATCAGCTAATTCTACTACGCCGTAGCGATTGAAATCTTTCATCCGCCGTAGGGCAATTGCCATGGCGGGTTGGTGTTTTAAATAAAAATCTTCCAACTCAAATAGGTTAATATCGAAGAGGGTATCACCGTTGACGACCAAGGTATATTCATCGGTACTCAACTGCATAGCTTGGTATATCCCGCCGCCCGTACCCAAGGGAGTTGTTTCTACGGCGTAGGAAATTTCGACCCCGTTGAAATTATTTCCAAAATAATTTTGTACGATTTCTCCCCTGTACCCAATCGAAAAAATAACGTGTTGGATACCGTATATTTTTAGATATTGGACAATGTATTCCACGAATGGTTTTCCCTTCACGGGGGCCATCGGCTTGGGAATATCTTGAACAACGGATCGTAACCTCGTGCCTAACCCACCTGCTAAAATGATTACGGTTTTCATTAAATAATTTTTTTAGGGATTTGGAAAAATAGCGCGCTCCACTAATTCGCAAATAATGTGTCCCACTAGAATATGTGCCTCCTGTATTCTAGGCGTATCGGAGGAGGGCATGTTTAATAAATAATTGACTTGATTTTTCATCTTTCCACCCGACTCCCCGGTCATAGCTACGGTGATGAGTCCCTGGGATTTGGCCTGCTCGAATGCTCTTAAAATATTTTTTGAATTGCCCGAAGTGGAAATGCCAAATAAAATATCTCCCGACCTGCCTTTGCCCTTGACTAATCGAGCATACACTTCATCGTAGGAATAATCATTGGCTACTGCGGTGAGGTAGGAAGTATTGACGTGGAGGGCTTCCGCAAAAAGTGGATCTCGATCGTAGTAAAATCTTCCAGAAAATTCAGCGGCTAAATGTTGGGCATCGGCAGCACTTCCACCGTTACCACAAAAAAGGAGCTTGTGATCTTTTTGTAATGCTTCGATACATTTATCCGCTACCTCTTCGATGCTCGCTAGCAATTCTGTATTTTCTAGCAACTGTTGCTTTACTTGGATACTTTGGCTGATGATGGATTTGATTGGTTGCACTTTAGGTATTGGTTTAAACATTTAGGTAAGTTTATCTGGATGGTTGAGA
>JBCCJE010000964.1:0-2494 GCA_039027925.1 Bacteroidota bacterium | reverse complement strand
TGGAACTGTGGGGAAATAGATGGATGTAGATTTTTGAGGAGTTTGTTGGACACTCTTAATAGATCGGATTTTGGAAGAGATGATAGATGTATAAAATTAAGCGTTTAATTCGGTATTTGTAATTATTTGTCCAGATTCTTTTTTGTTGGGGGGAGGGAAATGAGAAGCAAGAGGAGAGAGGAGAGAAGTGAGAAGCGGGAGGAGAAATGAGGGAAGTGATTTTGATATGCCAAATCTTATAGCTTCGCAAACTGAAAATTAATACTCATCCAGCAGGTGTCGTCCCTCTGGGACTTTAAGATTACGCGGAGCTTCAATTTTACTACCGATATATCGCACCTCTGGTGCTCTTCGGGTTAAGAGCACCAGAGGTGCGACACATAGGTAGCAAAATTGAAGTGCTATATGATCCCAAAGTCCCAGAGGGACGACACCTGCTAGCTGAGTATTGATTTCTAATTTGCGGGGCTAAAAGATTTGGCATATCTGAGCGGGTTTATAAATTCACGGGGTAAAATGGAATTTACCCCGTGAGGGTGCTCTTACTGTACAAAATCTGCTTCCACTTCATCCCAGTTGGGCAGGCGTTTGTAGTGCCATTTTTTCAAAATAGTACCATCTTTGAGGAGTACGATTCCGGGATTGGAGCGTACGATGGTTTTTAACAGAATATCATCCGCCATGTAGATAGGATAACTAGCCTTAATCTCTTCTTGGAAATCTTTGATGACTTCTTCACCCGCTTTACCCGCAATGGCATATACCTTTACGCCAGCTTTTTGCGCCGCTTCCGCAAAAGGATTAACAATGCCTTCGAAGCGATTTTTGTAGTCCTCCGCAAATTGATAATCCGTCACAGGTACGTTACGCTGTGTGATCTGATCTACTTTTTTAACCAGTTGAAATTGTTCTGTGCCCGGTGTGCCTACCGTATCTACCAGCCACGAAGTATCGGCTACCATCACCGTTTTTTCGCCCTCGGTGTAGCCTAGCGTGTAACAGACGTACATCAAGCTATAGCCTTGATGGTTAAGGATTTCGTCGGTGACTTCGCCGTTGAAGTCCTCTACCGCAAATTCACTAATTTTAGTTTGGGCTACCTCAGGTTCTGCTTGAATGTCTTTTCGATCAAATTTTTCTTGGGGAAAATCCTGAAACTGCTTCATGTACTGCGCCATACTCAGGGTAGTTTTATCCCCAGTTTCCTTGTTCGTAAATTCGTAGGTAACGGGTGCGTTGGCCATCGCTTGTTCTTCGGCAGCTTTTCTTTCGGGGATATTGACATCTACTCGGAAAGGTCTAAAGTCTTGACCAGGAATATCCCACACGTAGTTGCTCAGGCAATAAAAAGTAAAAACTACAATACTCCCAATGAGGATACCGTTGCGGATTTTTGGAGTAAATACCGTGTGCATGTCTTTATTTTTGAATAGAAAAACAAAGGCTGGTATCAGGAGGAATATATCTTTTTTGAAAGAGGTAAAGGGTTCTAATTTCAGAAAATCTCCGAAGCAACCACAATCTGTCACTTTCATATTATTTTTGTTAAATTCTCCCCAGTTGGCAAAGTCAAAAAAGTTGACTCCTTCTGGTACGTAACCCGTCAGGGCGGTGAATCCCGTAAGGAAAGTAAAAAACCCTACGATGAGTAAAAATAACCAACTGGATAATTTATTGTAAGCTCCTAAAATCAACATGATGCCCAACACGATTTCTAAAACGATCATAAAAACGGAAAATCCATTCGTGTATTCCGATAGCAGGGGAAAGATGGGTGTGATAAAGGAAAGCCAAGTCGCCTCGAAGGTGTCCTTGAACTCAGTAAAATAATCTACCATTTTGTAAGCCGTGCCCAGCGGATCTACGGCCTTTACGAGGCCCGAAAAAATAAAAAATGCGCCGCTAAAATTTTGTAAATAACTAACAAATAGATTGGTCTTTTTTCCTTTGTTGCTAGCCGACGTAAAAAAGGTTAAAACGATCGCTGCAATGGCGGTATAAATAAAAACTTTAGTAATGGTCATCTTCTGTGATTTTATGCTAAATACTATCAGGCGGTACGCCTACGAAAATTTTCCGCAAATATAATAGAATTTTACTCGCCTGTAAATCAATAAAACTGTTCTATCTTCTCGTACTGCTTACAAATTTCTTTAAAAAATTATCCACCTCGTGTTAATGACTTTTGTGCGATTTGTTAAGCAAAAGTTAACGCCTAATTTTGCTGTAAAAAAAATCTTAACGAGTGTAACGCTTACCGTGCGGCTTGGTTGCTGGAGTGATTTAAAAAATGAACAAAACAGTTTTAGCCCCCTTTTGACGTAGTAGAGATTGATTCTAATTCACAGACTTTTTATGAACTGTGTTAAAATGCAAGCAAAAAGGTGAAAAGTTTTACTTTTTAGTTTGTTGTTTAATAAAGTATTCGTTGTCAAAAGTTCTACTGAACTTCACACAAGCAAAAAATTGTTTGACTAACTTGTGCATCACAGCT
>JBCCJE010000963.1:0-2500 GCA_039027925.1 Bacteroidota bacterium | reverse complement strand
GTTAAAGCCATCAACATACTAAAAAGTTGGCTTTAACAACCCTCACCTCCCGCTGTGCCATCTCCACGGGGTTATCAAAGCGTAGGTGCTAAATAGTTAAAAGTTGTGGAGCGTTCCAATCATGTGAGGATAGGTAAATACAGGCATTGGCTTCCACATAGTTGCGGGCTTTTTTCACCGACTCCTTTGCCGCTTGGTTCATAAGTACCGTATTAGGTATTTCAGATTGTAGCGTTTGCAGATTGTAAGTCAGGTCACCACCGATAAAAAAAGTAGCCGTATCCGTTTTTAGGATGACCGACTGATGGCCAGCGCTGTGTCCCGGAGTTGGCACTACGATGATCTCCTCGCGGTGGGGGAGTGGAAAACTCTGTGAGAAACCCCCCACTCGTTGGTTAGTATAGCTAATAAGTTGCGGTTGAAACCAGTTCGGCCAATTTTTGGGGAAATAGCCATTGCTCGCTCCTTTTTTGCTAGTTGCCATTTCGTATTCCGTTTTCGAAACCCAAAAATCAGCATGGGGAAAATGTTGGATTCCTCCAGCGTGGTCGCCGTGCAAGTGGGTTAACAAAATCGTTTTGACATCCTCCAATTGAAAACCCAAACTTGTGATTTGATGGGAAATTTCTTCCTCCCTCTTAATTCGAGTTTGTACCGCTCTGTGAAAAAGTCCTCCCTTGGGCAAATAGCCCGCTTTAAAAATGTCGGCGGTTTCTCCCGTATCCACTAGGATCAATTGATTGTCCAACTCAATGAGCCAACTATAAATTGGCATCCAAGCACTCCACTTTTGGGTAAAAAGGAGTTGATAAAGCCTAGACAAATTATTGCTAGCTCCTGTCAGTTGAAACTGTTTTACCCTCACTATACCTGTTTGTAATGCGTAAATTTTCATAAGTATTATTTTTCCTAGTTTCATCACGGGGTAACTTCCAGTTTACCCCGTGAATTAAAACACTAAAGAAATCAAATAAATTTAAAGAAAACTGCGAGGGGAATTTTAAAATTACCCTTCCAGACTGCCACTAAGTTGAAGACATTCATTCCAACTTCCCCCTCCAAAAACGCCAAAATTTTTCCAAACAAAAAATTTCGGTTTAATTATTGAAATTAATAATATCAGCACTCCGAATCGTACCCTCATCATTTTGTTTCTCCCCCGCTATTTTTTAACAAATACTAAAGCAGCCAGTTGACCGTTGAGAAAATGTACTTTTCCTTACGTACCTTTGCGGTTCAATTTTTCAATATAAAATCAATTATGAGAAAAATTCTTTTACTAGCACTTTCATTATTTTTCCTAACAGATTTGTCTGCACAAGACAATCATTTTACGCAGTTCTACGCTTCGCCACTTACCCTCAATCCTGCCCTGACGGGTGCCTATAATGGTCGCTACCGATTTTCGACGATCTACCGAGATCAGTGGAGGAGAGTACTCGAATCTCCGTACCGAACTTTTGCCGCCGAGCTAGATGTCAGGTTCAATGTCAAATCCAACAATCAGTACAAAGATGCCGCCGCTGTGGGGTTGGTTTTCTTCCGAGATCAAGTGAGTGGAGTTGATTTTAGCACTCAGCAAATTGCGCTTTCGGGGGCTTACCACAAGGCGTTGGATTTTACCAGTCGGCAGTTTTTATCAGTTGCCTTCCAAGGTGCGCTAGCCCAAAGGAATGTGAATTACGAGCAGCTTACTTTTGCCGATCAGTTCAATGGTATCAATGGTTATACTTTCGATACCAATGAAGATTTGCCGATTAATAATTTTTCTTTCGCAGATTTGTCGGTGGGTATTAACTACGCTATCACGCCTAAAGCCAGAAAATCATTCTACGCAGGATTTGCGATACACCACGTACTTCAACCCCAAGTTTCGTTTTACAATGAAGAGCAAGACGACGAAGGGAATCCCATTGGAAGCGAAAAACTCTACGCTAGGCTATCCACACAATTAAGTGCCGAGGTGCCATTCAACGATGCCTTCTCGATGCTTCCGAGATTACTGGTAGCCAAGCAGGGGCCACACCTCGAAGTCAACGTCGGCACTAACTTCCGATTTATGCTGAATGATTACAGCAACGACTCTTTTTACGTAGGAGGATGGGCACGACCCGTATTGAATGAGGATAACAACATGGGGCTAGATGCCATTGTCATTATGGTTGGTTTGCAAAAAGGAAACTTCCTCTTCGGCACTAGCTACGATATAAATTTTCAAGATTTGACCAATTATCAGCAGGGGCAAGGTGCTTTCGAACTTTCCATTAGTTACTTCGGAGACTTCGAAAATGACAGTATCCTTTGTCCAAGATTTTAGGGAAAACCCATCATTTGGGTATAGAAAAAGGAGAAGGTAAAACCGACAAAAAGTACGGTTTTACCTTCTCCTTTTTTTGTTCTAACCATTCAGTAAATTGATACCAGTCACGTACTTTGAGCTTTTAGTCATTCGAAAGGGGAAGTGCTGCGTTATCCGATCAGTCTTTCCGTCTAGTTGTTC
>JBCCJE010000962.1:0-2515 GCA_039027925.1 Bacteroidota bacterium | reverse complement strand
CAAATCTTCTCCAACCGTATTTTCGTTGCAGGAAAAATGGATGACTACGAGCGTGGTCACAAGGGTTAATAAAAAAGGAAGTTTGAAGTTTTTCATTGTCATTTCTCAATTAAAGTCAATCACCTCCTGCTTAAAAATCAAGCCTTTCTCCGCTTTTTCTACCCAAGGAATAGTATCACAGAAGAACAAGGTAGAATCTGGATTATTCAATTCTCCTTCGCAACATTGGGTATCCAAGATCAACATTTCCTTGTAGATCAATCCTACATTGCGTGCGTATTTTTCGGTAGAAACGCGATGGTGAATCCTATTATCAGATGCTTGGGATTGGAAAACCGTCATCACCGAATCAAACTGAATTCCATTAATTTCTTCGGGAACGTCCACCAAGTCGTATTCGTATTCTGAAGACCAAAAACCGTAAAAGTCAATTATCTCCGATCCAATCACTACGGAAGTATCCTGAAAATAAGTGTTGCCACTCCAAGACGCCCCTTCCCGAACGGGGAAAACCATTTTGATAAACCTCAGATTCTCTTCTACTTTCTCCACCTGGCTATCCGTCATTTTGGTCACCCACACATCCACCACTCGCCACGGGTCATCTTCGTTCACTTTAATAAATCTTTCTAAGGTATAAACCAAATCGCCAGTATTATCCGTGAAGGTATCTACAACTTCTTCTCTGAGGTAGTAGCTACTTGTATCCCTGAAAAACTCACACTGTGCACCACTCACTTGACCGTACACAATGGAATCCATCTTGTACGTGATATATTTTCCTATTTCCAAAGGATAATAATTAAATCCCTTGACGATAGTCAAGTCCTCTCCAACCGTATTTTCATTACAGGAAAAATGGATGACCGCAAGCGTGGTCACGAGGGTTAATAAAAAGGGAAGTTTAAAGTTTTTCATATCTGGAAAGGTTCTGCTTTTAGAAAATTACAACGTAGATGACACGCACAAAAAGTTGAGCTAGCTTTCTTTTAACAGTTGGTCGAGCATCTAACTTTTTGAGGAGATCACAGAGAGCAGCAAAACTTTTTTCTCTAAGCCCTACGCTCTCCTCTCAACATACATGAGAACAATCACTAATACTTGACAAAAAATAATCCAACTTTGATGTGAAACGCCGAACACTCAATCGTCTTAATTTTCCTTTCGAATAAAACTACCGTAGATCAAGCCACCCCCAACTACATCGTCTCCTTCGTAGAATACGGCAGACTGACCGGGGGCCACTCCTTTTACATTGGCAAAAAACTCGACTTCTATATTTCCAGCTTCATTGTTTTTCAACCGACTAAGCACCCCGGGATCGTTGTACCGAATTTGGGTAACGGCCTCTAGTCCATCGGGAATGGAGGCGTACTTCATGGCATTCACTTGCGAAACAGTCATACCATTTCGCAGCAGATCATCAACCCTGCCTAACACTACCCGATTGGTTTGGGGTTGAATCTCAGTAACGTACATGGGTTCGCCGAAAGCTACGCCCAGTCCTTTTCTTTGACCAATGGTATAAAAAGGATACCCCCGATGCTTCCCTATGATTTCTCCTTGGGGATTGACGAACTCTCCGTTGGCTACTCTCTCCTCCAATCCATCTACCTGTCGAGTCAAAAATCCTCGGTAATCATTATCGGGTACGAAGCATATTTCGTAGCTCTCCCCTTTTTTGGATAGGTCAGTATAGCCCCAGTCAAACGCCATCTTTCGGACTTCGGGCTTGGTGTAAGGCCCCAACGGAAATTGGCTTCTACCCAGGCACTCTTGGCTCAGCCCCCAAAGTACGTAGCTTTGATCCTTGCGTTCATCTTTTCCTTTAGTGATAAACTTACGACCATTTTCCTCCTTGACGATGGCGTAGTGTCCCGTAGCAATGAACTCACAGTCCAAAGCATCAGCCCGCTTCAAAAGAGAACTCCACTTGATGTGAGTATTACACAACACACATGGATTGGGGGTTCGTCCCGCTAGGTATTCGTCCACAAAATTGTCAATGACGTAATCACCAAACTCTTCGCGAATATCTACGATAAAATGGTGGAATCCCATATTTACCGCCACCATACGAGCATCATTGATAGAATCCAAACTGCAACATCCTGTTTCTTTTTTATTGCCACCCGAGTTGGCGTAGTCCCACGTTTTCATCGTGATTCCTACTACTTCGTATCCTTGCTCGTGCAACATCATAGCTGTCACCGTGCTATCAATTCCGCCACTCATGGCTACCAATACTCTACCGTGCTTACTCATGAATTAATTTTGAATAAATGATTGATTCAATGATAGAATGAGTGAATGATTCATCCATCCTATTATTTTTTCATTCTATCACTAGAAAATTATTATGATAAAATTTAACGTTTTAGCTTTTTTCAAAAAATAAAAATATCTTTGGTAATAATTTACGATCCTTTGGGATCGTTCAACTAATCCATTTTAATCTATTCCCTTAAAAAAGGCGGTTTTACATTTATCCTTACAGAAGATTAGCCGCCGAATT
>JBCCJE010000961.1:0-2519 GCA_039027925.1 Bacteroidota bacterium | reverse complement strand
GTAGTCCAGTATCAATCTGATGATGGGAAAAATGCCCCTTGAATACAACTTTTCGGTGAGTTCGGGGGATAATCCTAACAATGTTCTTACGGCAATAGCAAAAACTCCCAAAATAATCCAAATCCACTTCCATTTATTTTTTAGAAAAAGGTTTTTCACTCGAAAAATGTTTTTGAAAAAATCCGCTAAAACGAGTCCGAATGGACTAGGATTAAAACGCCACAATGAAAGCATTTTATTTATACTTTACAATTATTTATTTCAACAAAAAATATGTCCGAGCAAAGACAGGAAAATGAATTGAATCCGTTAATTTTGCAACTTTTTGGACACTATCTTGTTTCCATGTAATTCCTCATTTATACACAAATTATTAAACTGAAAAATAAATTAAGATTATGGCATTTCAATTCACAGATGATAATTTCCAGCAAGTTGCTATAGAAAATAAAGGAGTCTCCGTTGTTGATTTTTGGGCAGAATGGTGTGGACCATGTAGAATGATAACGCCCATTATTGAAGAGTTGTCGGGAGAGTACGATGGGAAAGTGACCATTGGAAAACTCAACGTAGATCACAATCCCAACGTATCTATGAAGTACGGTGTACGCAGTATTCCTACTATTTTGATACTAAAGGATGGCGAAGTAGTGGACAAGCACGTGGGGGTGACGACCAAAGCAGCCTTGCAAGAGAAAATCGAAGCACAACTATAATATGTGTTTAAAAAATAATATTTTCGAGCCTTCGTTCCTTTGGGAGCGAGGGCTTTCGTGATTTGATGATCGTGTGTTTTGTTTTTCTACATCAATCCCGTGACCTACTCGCTCTAAACTTTTGAGAGCCACGTTCCGTAAAACAAGATCAAGTCGGAGCACAAAGGCATAGATCATATCTGTTCTTCTTCAATTTTTTTTTACCACATTAAAACACATCAATGGACTTATTAGATAATTTTGAAGTACGAGATTTAGGAAACCTAGAGCTACTAGCCAAGCAAGTGGTAGAAGGTTTTATCATTGGTTTGCACAAAAGTCCATTTCATGGGTTCTCCGTGGAGTTTGCCGAGCACCGATTGTACAACCCAGGAGAAAGCACCAAAAATATTGACTGGAAAGTATATGGTAGAACCGATAAAATGTTCGTCAAAAATTTTGAGGAAGAAACCAACCTCCGTTGCCAAATAGTTATTGATGCCTCTTCATCCATGTATTTCCCCAAGCCCGACAAAAAAAATAAAAAGAAATATACCAATAAACTTCAATTTTCGTCTTTGGCAGCGGCGGCGTTGATGAATCTTTTGCAAAAACAAAGAGATGCTTTCGGGCTGAGCGTTTTTGATGAATCCCTGCAAACGCATACCCGCTGTAAATCGAGCACTACCCACTATCGGCTACTCCTGACCTACTTGCAAAAACTCATTGATAACCCCGAGGACAACAAAACTACCTCGGCCACGGCAGCCTTGCACCAGATAGCAGATAGCATCCACAAGCGATCTTTGGTGGTCATTTTTTCCGACATGATGGAACAGAGTGATGCGACGGAACAACTGTTCTCTGCCCTCCAACACTTAAAACACAACAAGCACGAAGTCGTCCTTTTTCACGTAGTGGACAAAAAAAAGGAGCTAGAATTTGATTTTGAAAATAGACCATATATTTTTATTGATATGGAAACGGGTGATCGAGTAAGGCTACAATCCAATCAAGTCAAGGACTTTTATGTGGATCAAATGACAAAATTCAAGGAGCAACTAAAAATCAAATGCCTTCAGTACAAAGTTGATTTTGTGGAAGCAGATATTCACCAAGGCTTCCGCCCCATCCTCCAATCTTACCTCGTCAAGAGAAGTAAAATGAATAAATAGAAAAATATTCACCATCTGATTTTGTGAAAAAGAAAAAGCCGAGTATCCATTCGGCTTTTTCTTTTTCATTTGAAATCCTATTTTTGCTAAGGAATGGTGCATTAATAAATTTACATTTTATGCGCTGTTATTTTTTCTTTATGCAAGGCGAAAAACGTAGGCGATGCGGGGCATCAGCGAGGCTTTTTAACGCAGCAGAAAGGAAAAAGAACAAGTAGAAAATTGTAAATTTATTATTGAACCATTCCTAAACCTAGATTCATCAACAAAGCCTTTACAAAATGATAAAACTTTCAAAAATATCAACTACTCCTCCAAAGGGAATCGACAAAAAAGAGCTCAAAGCCGCCACTAAAGAAATGGCTAAAGAAATTGCTGACCTACATTATTTGCTGACCGCCGAAAAGAAAAATAGTTTGCTCGTCGTATTTCAAGGTATGGATTCCAGCGGAAAGGACGGCTCCACCAAAGCTGTATTCGGAGAGTGTAGCCCCATCGGACTGAAAGCCCACGGATTCAAAAAACCCACAGAGGAAGAGTTGGCGCACGACTTTCTTTGGAGGATTCATCAGCACACCCCCGCTAAGGGCGAAATCGCAATTTTTAATCGCTCTCACTACGAGGATATTTTGATCCAAAAAGTACACGG
>JBCCJE010000960.1:0-2524 GCA_039027925.1 Bacteroidota bacterium | reverse complement strand
ATAATTTTCGATTTGCTCGGGAAGGTCATAATTAATTACGATGTTGACATCTTGAATATCAATGCCCCTAGCACTCACATCGGTAGCGATTAGTAGTTGGACTGCGCCCGTTTTAAATTTTTTCAACACTTGGGTTCGATTCCGCTGATCTTTATCGGAGTGCATCGTAAGGCTTTTAATGTTCACCCTATCCATCGCTCTGCTTACCCTTTCGGCTCGAACTTTTGTGCGTACAAAAACTAAAATCTTTGCTTTGGAATTTTCCCGAACGATACGCTCCAGAAAAAATCGCTTATCATCCATTGCTACAAAAATCACTTGATGGTTGACATTTTTCGCTACTGGATTTTTAGGAGAAATTTGAATGCGGACGGGTTTGTTGACGAGAGAGTAGGCTAGCTTTTTGATTTTTTTATTGATCGTAGCGGAGAAGAAAAGGGTCTGACGTTTTTTAGGTAAAAATTTCATCAGGTCTCGAATGTCCTCAATAAAGCCCAAATCCAGCATGTGGTCAGCTTCATCTAAAACCAATACTTCTACTCTTTCCAATCTTAAATGTCCTTGACTTCGTAGGTCAAACATTCGCCCGGGAGTGGCAATCAAAATATCAACGCCCTTGTTGAGTTTTTCGATTTGGGGTTGTTGATCTACACCTCCAAAAATTCCAAAAGTCCGCACCTTGGTATGCCTGCTCAGTTGGATAAAAACATCGGTGAGTTGAATCGCCAACTCGTGCGTCGGTACCATGACCAAACATTTCACTCCGTCGGGTCGCTTCTTTTTTTTGCGTTCGTCTATCATATTGATAACGGGGATGGCAAAGGCCGCCGTTTTTCCTGTTCCCGTTTGTGCAATCGCTAGTACATCTTCCCCTTTCAAAATGGAAGGAATCGCCTTGAACTGAATATCGGTAGGCCTCTTAAAGCCTAGCTTCGAAAGATTCTTTTTTATCTCGGGGGAAATGTTGTATTCGTTGAAGCGCATGTATCTTGATTGAGAATTGAGAATTGAGAATTGAGAATTAAGAATTAAGGTTGTACAAAGTTTTTGACTTTTCCAGTTTTCCTTTATTCATAGGGCATTTGGAGGTGTTTTTTAGGTAAAAAAATTTTCAGCTAAAAATCAGGCGAAATCTATCTTTTTGAAGTTGAAAAACGATTTGTTAAAGGGCTAGACCCCCTGATTTTACTAGGTTTTCAAAACTTTGTACACTCCTAATTAAGAATGAAAAGTTATGATGAATGAAACCTATCCCGAAGCCTCGGGGAATTATGAATTAGTAAGATGAAGTGAGATACTAAAATGACTGTAAAGAAAATAGTTTTTTACATTTCTACGGTAAAATCATTTTCCCAAATCTATAATCAGATCGTAGATTTTTGATTCCTTCCCCCGCTAGGAGTACCGCTCCATTTTTGAGAAAAGAAGAATTTTCTACGTGAAAATAAAACTTAAAGTCTCGGGAGTTGAAGAGGGTTTTTCGGAGTGTAATCTCCCCCGCAGCGTTGATCTTGGTGATGTCCGTAAAATAAGAATTGAGCAGCGCTCTGATTGGAGCATTGGATTGTTCTGTTTCCTCTTCATTTTTTCGATCATTAAAAATCAAATAGACATCATCGGCTTTGTTGGCAAAAATAAATGACATCGGAGAGGTCTTGTCAGAGTGAAACTTTTTTTCTACAAGCGTTACCCATTTCAGTACCCCTTCGAAATTAAAAGACGGGATGATGACGTAGTTGGAATAATGTTGGGTGATCTTTCCCGCTGGAGCATCATACCTATCGTAGGAGTTTTCGGCGGCGAGCGTGATGTAGCCTTCCTCGTAGTTGGCTACGGCGTGGTCAAAGTTGAGCAGACTGATTACTGTCCTTGCTTTTCGGATGTTATTTGTCCAGGGGTAAGTTTTTAAAAATTGTTGTTCCCCCGCTGCGGAGTACTTCACCATGAATAATCCTTTGGCCCCGTCGCTTGCTATCTTTTCCTCACCGTAACATCCAATTACGTAGATAGAGCTATCGGGATGCAAATGCAGATAGGCATCATTGATCGGATATTTTTCCTCAATTTTTAGGAGGTCAAATTGGTTCGTAGCATTTTCTTCGATGCGAAATACCAAAAATTCTCTTTTGACCTTAGCTTTCTTGGGTGTCTTGACCGCTCCTAAAACGATGACTTCTCCTTGATTGGATACTCTAATTTTTTTGACATCAATGGCTTTGTCGGTGTAGGGAAACGCGACGTGTTTTTTCCAAACTAAATTCATGGCTTCGTCAAAAACCGCAAAGCTATACTTGTCGGCACCAAACTTATCTTTCCAATCGTAGGGAGATTCGGTGTAGTAAAATAAAACCTTGCTAGAGTCGGCACTAAAGGTAATTCCAGAAGGATCTTTGTTGGGAATCACCTCCGAAAAGCCTCGATTATTTTTCCAATAAGGATACGCAAAAAGAAACTGCGGAAAAATGGATACTTGACCATCTTCTGCCAACTTGGAAGCGTAAACGCTCATTTCGTTTTCTTTTTT
>JBCCJE010000959.1:0-2529 GCA_039027925.1 Bacteroidota bacterium | reverse complement strand
TTGTCATTGTCATTGTCATTGTCATTGTCATTGTTATTGTTATTGTTATTGTTATTGTTATTGTCATTAAAATTGTCATCATCCATTGCCATTAAAAAATCCACGCAACATGAAAAAAGATATATCCTCCACGCCACCCATCGAAGATGAAAATATAAAAATCACCGCACCCAAAACGACGGCGGCAGGGATTCCCGCAGTAGTATCTTCGGTCAAACACGTGCTGAACGAAATGACGATAGGCAACTGCGTAAAAACATTGTTCGCCGTCAACCAGATGGATGGGTTTGATTGTCCAGGGTGTGCTTGGCCCGATCCTTCGGATCATCGGTCGGGCTTGGGAGAATACTGTGAAAATGGAGCGAAGGCCATCTCCGAGGAAGCTACGAGTAAACGGGTGACGCCTGATTTTTTCAAAAAATATTCAGTAGCTGAACTCTCGCAATGGTCGGATTATCAGTTGGGGAAAAGTGGTCGCCTGACGCATCCGATGATTCTAAAAGCGGGAGCAACGCACTACGAAAAAATCAGTTGGGAGGATGCCTTTCAGCATATTGGAAAAACCCTGAATCAGTTGGCCTCTCCCGACGAAGCTATCTTTTATACCAGCGGACGCACGAGCAACGAAGCCGCTTTTTTGTACCAACTATTTGTGAGGGAGTACGGCACTAACAATCTACCCGATTGTTCCAATATGTGCCACGAGTCGAGTGGAGTCGCTTTGTCAGAGACCGTAGGCATTGGCAAGGGAAGTGTTCGCTTGGAGGATTTTTACGTGACTGACTTGATCCTCGTAGTGGGACAAAATCCGGGGACGAATCATCCAAGGATGCTTTCGGCGTTGCAAAAAGCCAAGCAAAGTGGTGCCAAAATTATGACCATCAATCCGCTTCCCGAGACGGGTTTAATCAAATTTAAAAATCCCCAAAAACTTTCGGGGTGGATCGGAAGTGGTACGCAGCTAACGGATCTTTTTTTACAAGTCCAAATCAACGGAGACATTGCTTTGCTCAAAGCAATTTTAAAACTGATGCTCGACGCAGAAGCAAAAAATCCCGGAAGTGTATTCGATCACGATTTTATCCAACAACATACACACGGATTTGATGATTTTAAAAATGAACTGAAAAAAGCAGACGTCAATACCCTTTCCGCAGCTTGTGGGGTTAGCCTTCCGCAAATTCAAGAAGCTGCTAAAATGATTATTGAGCATAAAAAAATCATCGTGTGTTGGGCGATGGGACTGACTCAACATGAGAACGGCGTACAGAATATTTGTGAGTTTGTAAATCTTTTGTTATTGAAGGGCAGCATTGGAAAACCCGGGGCAGGCACTTGCCCCGTCAGAGGACATTCAAACGTGCAGGGAGATCGTACGATGGGAATTTGGGAAAAACCAAAACCCGCATTTTTGGATAAGCTCAAAGAAAATTTTCATTTTGAACCGCCACGAGAACACGGCTACGACACGGTGGAAGCCATCAAAGCCATGTACGAAAAAAAAGCAAAAGTATTCTTTGCGATGGGCGGTAATTTTTTGTCTGCGACTCCCGACACGAAGTACACTGCTACGGCATTACAGAACTGCGAGCTGACGGTACAAGTCTCTACCAAACTAAATCGAAGCCATTTGGTTACGGGAAAAACGGCGATCATTTTGCCATGCTTGGGGCGAACGGAATTGGATGTCCAAAAATCGGGAGAACAATTTGTGAGCGTGGAAAACTCTATGGGAATTGTTCACACTTCCAAAGGAAAATTGACACCAGCTTCTTCGCACTTGCGGAGCGAACCAGCCATCATTGCCGGGGTGGCCGCTGCTACTTTGCACCGTTCCAAAACGACTTGGTTAAAATACATAGAAAATTATGATTTGATTCGGGATGCTATCGAAAAGACAATTTCGGGATTCGACAACTACAACCAACGGGTTCGGAACGACGGTGGTTTTTATTTGCCCAACGGTGCTAGGGAGGGTGATTTTAAAACCAAAACTGGAAAAGCAAATTTTACCATCAATCCAGTTCCACAGCACCACCTGAAAGATGACGAGTACTTGATGATGACCATCCGTACACACGATCAATTCAATACAACTATCTACGGGCTGAATGATCGCTACCGAGGCATTATGAATGGAAGGCGGGTTGTACTGATGAATACCGACGACATCAAGGCGGCGGGATTCGAAGCGGGGAATTTTGTGGATTTGTACAATCACTACGGGGGCACGGAAAGAGTAGCACCGCACTTTATGATTGTAGCCTACAACATTCCTTCCCAATGTATCGCCACCTATTTTCCAGAGGCCAACGTACTTGTCCCCATCAACCAAACGGCGCGCAGAAGCCACACGCCTGCCTCTAAGCAGGTTTTAGTCACAATGAAAAAGAGCAACAAATAACTTTTTCGGTCAAATAGAACTGTTCAAATGAAGGAGCATAACCATAGGATAAAGATGGGCGTATGACATGGCGTATGGCCTGTATCTTTTTATCTTCCCCACGGTTAAAGGTTCCGTAAATGGTG
>JBCCJE010000958.1:0-2541 GCA_039027925.1 Bacteroidota bacterium | reverse complement strand
GGGACTTTTACACCTTGTAAATATACTGTTATATTCTACCGAGATGCCGCACCTCTGGTGCTCTTTAGGTAATTCCAAACCCTCGATGGTCTCATAAGTCCCAGAGGGACGACACCTTGGTAGAATATAACAGTATATTTACAAGTCGTAAAAGTCCCAGAGGGACGGCACATTTTAGAATGAAGAAAAGCTCCGTAGTCAGATATGGCAAGTCTTTGAGATTTGGCATACCTTCAGATTTAAATTTATATAACTCAAACATGCACGACCCAATTAATGAAAAAATAGAGCGCCTCAAAATCAACTACACATTCGGGATATTAACAATCACTCTAGTCCCACAGTCCACCAAGGTAGGATTAACATCTTCGGTAATCACTTCGAGTTGTAGATCACCAGATTTTTTGAAAGCATCCAGCCGCTCTTGCACAATTTGAGTACCTCTCGATTTGTGGGTTTTCAGGGATTGTTTTTTGAGGAGTGCCGCCCTTTCCCTGCCGATACCGTCATCTTCTATGATACATTGGATCATATCTTTGGCTTCGTTGTCAATCATGCGGATAAGTAAGTGCCCGTCATTTTGCTTGTGTCTCAAACCGTGGTTGATGGAGTTTTCGATAAAAGGTTGGAGGAGCAGCGAGGGAATTTCTACCATACCGAGATCAAGCGATTCGTCTATCTCGTAAGTCACTTCAAATTTGTTATTGAAGCGCATTCGCTCCAAGGAGGTATAAAGCCGAATCAACTCTAACTCCTCTTCCAAGAGAATAAACTTCTTTTTAGAGGATTCTAAAAAAAGACGCATCAAGCGCGCAAAGTCAGCTAAGTAGTTGATAGCCAAGCGTTTATCATTTTGTTTGATGTAGTATTGAATAGCACCGAGGGCATTGAACATGAAGTGGGGATTGAGCTGCATGCGTAGCGTTTTAAGTTCTAGCTCCAAAAAACGGCGTTGGTTGTCTCTTTTTTCCGCTTCGATTTTTTGCCTTCTTTCTATTTTTTTGATCCTTCTTTTGACCAAATAAAAAATAGCAAAAGCCAAACCCAAAAGGCACAATGCGCCGAACCACCAAGTTTTGTAAAATACTTCCTGTACCCGAATGGGGATTACCAGATCGTTCATGGTAGCATTTCCCCTAGCGTCCTTGGCTCGGATGTGTAAGCTGTAGTCGCCCGCAGGTAGTTTGTGATACTGCACGGTCGGCTCGTTGGTTGGTGGGCTGAAGTCATTTTCCCAACCTACTAGTCGGGTTTGGTAAGCGTTGTTTTTGGCATTTCGGTAGTGAGGGATCATAAAGTCAAATCCAAAAAAAATATTATTGGGCGGAATGATAATTTTTTTCTTAAAATCCAACTGTGCGTACTGATCCGTCGGACGATCCATTTTTTCGTGGTATTGAAAAAAACGGGTGACGTTGGGTCGAAGTGGCGTTTTTTTCTCTTTCAAATCTTCGAGTTTGAACACATCAAAACCATTGATCCCTCCCAAAAAAATATTCCCTCGATGGTCAAGATAACTGGACAACCGATTGAATTCCTGATTGCCCAAACCGTCTTCCTCGAAAAAATGTCGGGAAATACCTTCCTCAAGATTCCAGTAGGCCAGCCCTGTAAAAGTGGTGATGATGTACTCCTTTTCGTTGATGGGTTGGATAGCTGCCACGTAATTATTGGGCAAATCAAACCTGGTCGTGGCGTTGAATTTTGCGTCGAAGTGCGAGGGACTAAATCTTGAAAAAGCATTGTTATTTTTATCAAAAATATGCAGCCCTACCTCGAAAGCACCTACCCACAGTTTTCCGTTGGCACTTTCGTGAATAGCAGAAATACTATTGCCCGATTGGCTGTTAGGATTGATTTTAAAGATTTCAAAATGCTGCTGTTGGGGATCAAATTTTATTAAACCATCATTCGTACCTATCCACAGCTTGCCGCCCTCATCTTTGGTCACGTACTGAACTGACTTTTTTTGGAGGGGTGGTTTTTTCCCCGAATGCTGCGCGTAGGATACGCATGTTCCGTTAGATTTATCAAAAATGTAAATATTACCATTGCGCTCGTAGCGATGAATGGTAAATATCCAAAGCTCGTTTTCGGATTTTGGAATTATCATGCGAGCGTACACCGCCTGCTCGGGCAACTGATACAATTTCCATTTTTGGGTTTGCGGATCGTAGCGGTGTATCCTCCCTCTTTTATTTTCATTGCAGCTCGTGCCCCACAGGTATTTTCTGTCAAAATAAAGATTGCTACCACAAGAGATATTTTCGATGGCATTACCGTTTTCGTCTTGAATGACCAATTGGTTCAGTTCGAGATTATCCGTATTGACTTCGTACCATTGAGTGCCTTCCTCCACTACGTAAACTTTATTGTTACCATCGCCCGCAAATCCCCTCATCACTTCGCCAAATTGTCCTTCCTTCAATTCTCGACGCAAAAAATGCTTAATCTTTTTCTTTTCTTTGGCAAAAAAGAAAATATAAAAACCATTGTAGGAAGACATCAAAAAATTGTCTTGAA
Organism: Bacteroidota bacterium; assembly: GCA_039027925.1. Taxonomy (GTDB): domain Bacteria; phylum Bacteroidota; class Bacteroidia; order Chitinophagales; family Saprospiraceae; genus CAJQQY01. Next base: position 18 of record JBCCJE010000958.1, on the reverse strand, counting down.
AGTTGTCGCCGGCGATAG
>JBCCJE010000957.1:0-2548 GCA_039027925.1 Bacteroidota bacterium | reverse complement strand
TAGGCATAACAATTCATTTACACAAGTGAAGTCTAAATTCAAAAACTTTGTGCAATCCTAATTGAAAATTAAGAATTAAGAATATATTGTTACGGTATTTAAAATAAAGTGTAGCTAGTATTGCTTTAAAAAAATTGAATAATCAAAATCTAAAATATCGTTTGTTGGCTGATTTGCTCACTACTTTGGAAGCGGAGGAATTTTCGTTCGGGGTGGGGAAGCATTTGGAGTTGCAGGAGTTAATGGCGAAGCTGCCCGACGATGTGGAAGCTGAAAATTTAAAAACTATTCTCTCTCCGCTTTTCGCAAAAAGCAAACAAGATCAAGCCGCTTTCTACAAAATATTCGACCAAAGCCTTGCCCGAGCTAAAGCCAAAACTTGGCAGCCGACACCCTCCACCGCAGAAGAAAGTGCGTCTGTAAAAGAAATCAAGCGATGGCAAAACCTTTTTACGGCTCTCGTAAGTATCTTGTTATTAGGTTTGGCGGGTTTGCTTTACCAACGCATCAATGGTAGCGAACCTCCTCGGATGCCGCCGCCTTTTACGCATGCTTTTGAGGTAGCGGCGGGAGAAGAATATCATTTTTCGTTATCGGATTTTTACGAACAAAAAGACCCCGCCGAACTCCTGCTGACGGATACTTCCCGAGTGCTCCACGTGTCCTTTGCCGATGGACAAACGATTGATACGGACTCCTTATTCGGAACTTATCAGATAGATAGTTTGGGAAATTTTTCTTTACAGGTAGTTGACTCCTTGGGCATTTTTAAAAAAAGCATTACCGTGGTGGCTCACTACCACGTAGGGAATGATACCACTTATTTTGAACCGTACGCAACTCGGAGCGAAGACATCAAGATAGTGGTAGATTCTGTGGATACAGTATCCTCCGAACCCGATACCTTGGCACTGTTGCCACTTCCGTATCCCAAAAATTTGAATAATCTTTTTCCTGAACCTACGCCCGAGTGGATTTTATTTTTCAATAAATATTACCTCCTCATCAAGTTTGGGTTGATCTTTTTGATGCTAGCGTTGCTGGGGGTTTGGCAAAGATGGTACGCAGCTCGTCAGCAGCAGATCATTGTGGATATTCAGTCCAAGACCGATCCTCCGCTTCTGTGGAATATTCACATTCCCAATATCACCCAACTAGCGCAAGACGAAAATTACTTCAAGGTACTGAACCAAATGCGCCAGCGCACCAACGACGATCACTACGTTTTGAATATTCCAAAAACGGTTCAAAAAACCATCGAGCGAGCGGGTATCGTGGACTTTCAGTACGAGTACAAGACGCGCCCGCCCGAGTATCTCTTACTGATTGATCGGCAAAGCAGTAAAAACCACAGGGCACATCTGTACGATTATTTATTTCAATCTTTTAAAGAAAATGAAGTTTACGTCGAGCGGTTTTTCTACGAAGGCGATATTCGGTTGTGCTGGAATGAGACCTACCCCAATGGCATCAAGCTACAAGACATGCAGTCCTTGTATCGAGATCGGCGACTGATTATCGTGGGTACGGGATATCAGCTACTGAGTCCCGTGAGTGGACAATTGATGAAATGGACGCAACTGTTTGAGACCTGGAGCAACAAGGCCATCCTCTCTCCCCAACCCTCTAAAGGCTGGGGAGGAAGAGAGTCGGAGTTGGCGAAAAAATTTATCCTGCTTCCCGCTTCCATTCCGAGTTTGACGACGATGGTAGATAAGATGGAAGCCGTGGATCCCGACGAAATCAAAACTAAAATTACCGAAGACTTCAACGAGCCACTTCAGTTCAAGGGAGATCTAATACAAACCCTGCATTACTATTTTTCGAAGAAAAAAAATGGAAAAGTCGTAGATGATCGAATGGTAAAATGGATTGCGGCGTGCGCCATTTATCCTACTTTACATTGGGACTTGACGATGTACTTGGGCAAAGAATTATCTACGGAGGAAAATAACTTGATGACGGTAAAAAATGTGATGGCGCTCACTCGGTTGCCGTGGTTTATCGAAGGAAAAATTCCCGAACAGGCGCGCTTGGAATTGTTGGAATATTTACCAGAAGAAACGGAGCGACAACTACGGGAAAGTTTGCAACGGCTCTTCAACACCTTACCGATGCCGCCCGAAAATTCCGTCGCTTACGCAGATGCTCGTATGCACGTGGCACTCAATGATTATTTGTTGGAAAAAGATCCAAATCTTAAAAAAGAAATTCAAAATAATCTGCGGGCAGGAACGGAAGTGGATGTCACTACGCTTAAATATTTGGAAGGCGAACGCTCCCCGAAGGATTTTGTCGTTGATCCAACCGATACGACGCTGGCCAATGGCGCTAAAGGGATAAAAGCAAAAAGCGTAAATTACTCAGCAACGACAAGAGCAAACCCCAACGTGCTCATCGGCCTCAAGGCTAAGATGAAATCAAGCTTTGATGACCTTGAAGCATCTGGTTTCGCTGATCCGGCCATAGATTATACGATATTTGCTCAGTACTCAAACACACACTACATGCCGATTTGGATGCAGGCCTTAGATGCCCCGGCAAAAGC
>JBCCJE010000956.1:0-2551 GCA_039027925.1 Bacteroidota bacterium | reverse complement strand
TTCTATAAAATCGAAAACCAGAGTTGTGATCCTTTCCAACTCTGGTTTTCTACATTTCAAGTAATAAATGCTATTGATTATCTACATAAACTGCTTTTGCAGATTTCACTTTACTATTTGGATAATGAATTTGGATGAGGTATAATCCATTTCCGTTTCTTCTACTGAAGTCAATTTGGTGGAATTGAATCGCTCCACTACAGTTCACCTCCTTGATATATACAATTTTTCCAATACTATTAAATACTATAATTTTTCCTAGTCCTTCTACTTCGCTTCTATACTTTACGTTTAGATATGTATTGAATGGATTAGGATAAATTTCCAATGAATGAGTGGGCATATCAGGCTCACCTGAGTTATTTTCTTCTGATATAATTTCACCAGAATCAGCAGTAGTTGTTTGTAGATACTCATTTGAGTGGGACATACTCGTATCGCTTGAGTCAAAAACCAAGAATTCTCCATTGTTAAACACACAATAATCTGCATCATCAATTTGGGTATCCCAATCAAAAGTACAGCAAGGCTCTGCCGAAGATGGCAGCACTAACTCTACGGATAGAGCAACATAATCAGCTTGCGTATTAATCAACACGGAAGGTTCACTAGAATAATAAGTCAATATACTACCCCCTGATACCGTCCAAGTTATTTGCAAGAATTCCGCTGGAATTTCGATACCAGCAATCGTCCCCGTAACTGAATAAGAAAAGCAAGGCGATCCAGAAGCATTATTAGGGATTTCGTTACGTTCTACTTCGAAGCTACAATCGGAAAGATCAGGAATGTTAAAAGTTAGTTCTTCGATGCATCCATTTTTATCCGTAATAGATACCGTATAATCTCCCGGTGAAAGATTTTCTCTATCTGGATTTGTACTCCCATTGTCACTCCATTCGAAAGTGGCATGCGAACAGTCTTCATCCAAATCAATTTCACCTTCATTTTCCCCACAAACGGGAATAATATTGGGTGATCCAGGTACCGGATCTCCTTTGCAGGTACAGTAATCATCTTGAATAGTATCATTTTCTGTATTTGGATCTCCATCGTCACAGGGCTCCCCCACTTCTCCAGGAATAGTTGGATTCCAATCATCACAATCCAAATCGTCACAAATACCGTCGCCATCGCTATCTCCCCCATCAAGTAAGCAAGGTGCACAAGTCCACGTTTTTTTAGTTTGAATACTATAGCATGCTCGATCACTAGCACTTGTAACTTTTACGTCAACACTCCAATTATTTAGGAAAGGACCAATTTCAATTGGTTTGTTAATAGAAGTCATCACTCGATTAGCATTAGTATTATTGGTAATGTAAAATTTATTACCGCTTCCTCCTGTAACCAAGATCTTCAAATAGAAATTCTCTGTATCATTATTTTTACACTCATTTAAAACATTAAAGATTGGCGGTACACATCTTATTGGAGTTCCTTCACAAGTACATCCATCAATAAGGATGAGATCATTTGTAGTATTGGGGTCTCCGTCATCACAGGGTGTACCAGATGCCAAAGGTAAGCTAGGATCGTTGGCTGCACAGTCCTCATCATCACAGATACCATCGCCGTCACTATCTCCTCCTAGTTCGGCGAAAGGGGAACAATCACCAGAGAAATCTGAGATACCAATACTACAGTTACGATCTCTAGTACTCGTAACATATACGATAGCATTTGAGTTATTGGGAAATGGCCCGATCTCTACTGGTTCATTAAGATAACCTATGACAGTATCAGGGTTAAGATCATTTGTGATAGCATAAGGTACATTACTACCCTCGTTGATTAATATTTCCAAGTAGTATTGGTCTTCATTATTTTCTCTGCATACATCAGTTGCGATAAAATGAGGAGGGATACAAGGTATTTCTCTACAGGTACACGTCACTTGTACTGAGTGACCGACCCCCTTATTAGGAATAGTTTGAGTAGTATCCCCGGTATTCCATAAGTAGGAAGTAACCCCTTGACAATCGGGATTAATGACTTTTAGTAGAGAAGACCTACAAGTGCGGGAAGGAAATGATTTGTCACGACTGATCGTGTATGGTATTTGAGTTGTATTTAACACTATATTATCAAAACCGGATTCATCTGTATTTATTAATTGATTAATGAAATTAGTTTTTAAATTAATCTCACCACACGGTGTTAAGTATTCTTCCGTAAAAACCAGACTTCCAGAAGATTGCACATAATCATTGTCTTCAAATATATTTTTACCATCTGGACGATAAAAAACGCTTACATCATCTTTTTTTATACCAAGCCACTCATTACTAGGTTGATGCTTAGCTACAAATCGAATTTTGACACTTCCATTATTATTCACAGAAGACCAATGTAAAGCACCAAAATTATTGTTAGTATAATTGTTTGACCTAAGATAATTTTCTATCACTTGCTCTATTGCTGTTTCCATTTTCTTAGGATCACTAGCATCAAATATAAGATCCTGTGGGTCAACTGTATGGCTAAATGAAAGGATAGCGTTGTAGGGAGCAAGGGGAATGTAAAAAGAGGTTCCATTAGTACTATTTAC
>JBCCJE010000955.1:0-2557 GCA_039027925.1 Bacteroidota bacterium | reverse complement strand
TTCAATACCGTCTCCATCGGTACCCCTTCTTTGTGCGCCATGTCGGGAGATATTTTTGTGAACTGCTCCACCTCCACGGGAATATCGTATCCTTCGGGTCGGATGATGTAATCGTCACTTTGTTGGATTTCGCCGTACTTGTCATACTGTTGCCAAGCGATAGACAGCAAGCGGGGCCAGTAAAAAGTATCGCTCGCTGGTGCATTCCATTTTTGGGGTCGTCCCGTAGCGTTGATGTGAAAAAATAAGAACATAATTGAATGACGGATTTGAGATTAGGAAAGATGGATTCATCGTTTTGGAAATCGAAAATCCATCGCCCACGATCTTGATTTTTTTAAATCGTTAGTTTTTGAATCGCTGTTTCGGCTAGCTGGTGATTCGTGCTTTGCGAAATGCGCACGTATTTTACTTGCTCGCCTACCTCCGTTCCTTTGGCCACCCAAAGATGGTAGTATCCTCTGTCGTCCTGCTCGCAGTAGGCTCCTAGTGGCAATTGGCACCCACCATCTAGTAGTTGTAGGATTTTTCGTTCTACGTTGGTACATCTCGATACGGTGGGCTGATGGATGCGGCGCAGAATTCGACGAGTTTCCAGATCGTTGGCATTGGTCTGCCAAGCCAGTACCCCTTGGGCAGGGGCAGGTACAAATTCTCTAACGTTGAATTTGACCACCTCCAAATCCGACAAATCCAATTGTAATCGTTCCACACCTGCACCCGCCAAAATGATAGCATCAAAGTCTCCCGCTCTCAATTTTTCGATACGAGTAGGAACATTTCCCCGAATATCTTTAAGTCCAACGTCCGGCCTGAAGTGAAGCATCTGAGATTTTCTTCGCGCGGAAGAAGTCCCCACAACAGCGTTTGGCTTCAATTTAAAATCCTCCGTAGCATCAACCGATGTTTTCTGGATGAGCAACCAATCGGCAGGATTTTCTCGGTACGATACCGCCGTGATGACCAATCCTTTGGGTGGAGTAGTAGGCATATCTTTCATGGAGTGTACGGCCATATCCACATCCCCACGCAGTAGGGCATCCTCTATTTCTTTAGTAAAAAATCCTTTGCCCTCAATCTTGTCAAAACTCAAATGCTGGATTTTATCTCCCTTCGTTTTGATGATGACCAACTCGGAAGTTACGCCCACTTCCGCCAAACGCTGCTGCGTGTATTCGGCCTGCCAAAGTGCCAATCGGCTACCACGTGTACCTATCTTTATTTTTTTGGATAAACTCATTTTTGATAATTGGTGGGCAAATATAAATAAATCTCAACGCCAGTTCAGAATAGTGCAGCGATAATGAGGCTTTCTCCAAAAAAAATTATGTTCGTTGAACCCACCTTAACCCAAGCTCTTACGAGTTATTGTTTCACAAATCGCTTGGTCCCTCTTCCATTTTCATTAAAAATAGAGACGTAATAAATGCCCGATGCCAGATAGGAGGCATCGAATATTTCTTTTGTATCGGTGATTGGCTGACTCAACACCTCCTGTCCAAGTTGATTTAAAATAACCAATTGTGTTTTGGTTTTTAAAATAGTTTGATCCACCTCCACGTAGAAGATTTCCTCTACCAAATTGGGATATATCTTTACGGGGAGGTCGTTTGTTTTAGGTGAAAAAACGGAAGCCGCTGGATTGATAAAACGATACACCTGACCATCAGCGGGATGCGCATCCAACCCATCAATATTATAAGTAGTGAGAATGGAATTGTCCGCTAGTTCTACCGTTGGATTTGCGGGATCTCCTGCCAAGTACCAAAGCCCTTCGATTGTTTGCTCTTGGTTAGCAGGGTTCGTAAAAAAGCCTTCTAAAATTCCACAGACGGGCGAACCAAAATCATGGATAATTTGGGGGTTAACAATATTGCTTGGGCCGAACCGATACTCAATATTATTGGAAGTTTCGTACAGCCATACCTGAAATGTAACTCTATTGTTAGCCGTCCCCAGATCATCAAACTCATTGAAAAAACCTGCATCCTTCCATTCTATTTTAAAGATACGTTCGCCAGGAAATCCTTCCGTCGTGTAGGAAATGGTAGATTGACTATCAGGAAAAATTGCTTCAATATCTGCCAAATCATCAATGTAGGGAATGATCAGATTAAGCGTATCCGATGAATAAAAATCACCAAACAATACAATGTTGCCCAGACCATCAATGAACAAAGTACTAAAAGTTGCTCCGTAAAATTCGAAGTTAAATCCTAAGGGAATAGTGTAGCTAGGATCATCCCAAAAGTCACCAACGGAGGTCAATTCTTCGGCTTCTTCGAGGTTGGCGTAGGTATCCGTTTCGACTACGAAGAGATAAGGAAAAGTTTGCGCTTGAGTAGCGAGTGAAATTAAAGTGAAAAGAAATGCAAATAAAAGGGTAGAAAAAATTTTCATAAAAGTAATGTTTTGAAATTTTGAAATAAATGTTTGCCACATCACCCAGACCAGATGAACAATGCCTATGCTCTATCTTAATGTAAAGACCTTTTTTTTGGAGGGAGGGGTTTGGTTGGGGGCGTTTATTGATTTTCATTGACGCTTAGCTAAACTT
>JBCCJE010000954.1:0-2558 GCA_039027925.1 Bacteroidota bacterium | reverse complement strand
TGAAGTTTTAAACCAGAAAAAGCGTACTGATTCGCCAACTGCTCCATGTAATCGTAGCCCACAAAATCCACGTGGTAGCCCTGAGAAAATAAATCGTTGCCGAGGTAAAAAAGATTGATAAAATTACTCCGACTGAGCTGAGCGTATCCCGCCTTGTTGAACCAATGCAGGGACGTTTTTTTTCCAATGGGAAAAATATGGGTATATTCGAATTGCCCATAATAATTACCACTAGTTCGTTCGTCCTGAACCTCTTCCACTCGGTTGCGGAGTTTTCCCCCTAAAATATAATCCCCATCCAACTTGATTTTGTAACCTCGGTCGGGAAAGTATTTCCGATTGAGTTTATCTCTCTGGTACTCAAAAAAAAGATAGCTCTGCGTCAGGTTTACCGATTCGAACTCCTCGGTAGAAAATACCTGCTTCTGCACGTAAACCTCTGTACCCCAACCCAACCAAATAGAAGAATGAGAACTAATGCCTGAGTATATTCCAATTTGATCGTTGGCGTGTTGCATACTAAACTCATCCGCCCGAGAATTTTTCTCATAATAATCTCCTAGGTAAAAGTTCCATTTCCCATTGATTCTCAATCCAAAATTAGGGCGGGTATTCGTATGAATTAAGTAGTCCACAAAAAGCCCTGGTGTTTCGGAAATTCGCAGATCAAGCGCAAGCCTAGATCCCTTGATTAACCAGTTGCGAAAAGTACCGTTCACTAGAATAGCAGCATTCACATTGCTATCATAAAATCCTCCTACCCGTAAATACACATTGCTGCTGCGTCTAGTACGCACGAGCAGTTGGTAGCCTTCCTTCTCTTTCAAAAGGCGATAATCAACGTAGGTAAAAAAACCACTTGCGTACAAGCCTATCAACTTCTCGGTCAACCGCTCCTGCGACAAAACGTAGGGTGGTTTGATTTTTAAGAGCCTCAGCAGCGTCGTTTTATCCGAAGTTTTATCTCCTTCAAATTGGATAGAAGTAATCGTGATCGTATCGGGCAGATAAAGGCTTTTCCTCCTTGTACTCGGCGACTGCTCCATCAGCCTCAGCTTTTGCTTGAGTTGCCTAATCTGTGGGAGCATACTCCTAGCTGCCGCTTCCCCCAAAGCAATGAGTGTATCCACATTGCTAAAGTCTAATGCTCCGATGGCATTCACTTCCGGGACGATGAGTACATCAGCCAGTTTTTGCTGATCTTCCGTGGATTTGACCATCGCAAAAGAAGTCGTCTGCCCGAGCACTCCAACGAAAGAAGTCAACTCTTCTTTGGTGGACAACGGAGCACCTACATCAACGGCAATCACCACATCTGCCCCCATCCTCTGAACGTCTTCCACGGGAAGATTTCTGACAAACATGCCGTCAATCAAGGTTTTATTTTCTACTTCAAGTGGATTAAAAACCGTAGGAATACAAGCACTCGCCCGCATGGCATCGGGAAGGAATCCCTTGGAAAAAGTATGCCCCTCACCAGTCACTAAGTCCGTAGCCAGACAACGGAAAGGAATTACGAAGTCATCAAAACTTTCCGTTTGGTGAACAGGAAGCGTCAAGCGAGAAAGCAACATGGACATTTTTGCCCCCTGAATAAATCCCTTGGGAAATTGAATTTTACCATTGACAATTGGAAATGAAAATTGGTAGCGTTCGGCGGCTTCTTTGGATTCGATGGGTTGGGCATTTCTAGGCACGTCATCATTGAAGTATTCGAGCCAAGGGACAGTATGCGCCATCTTGACCAGATCATCAGCGGTGTATCCAATGGCATAAAGTCCGCCAACGATACTCCCCATACTAGTACCCGAAATAAACTGCGGCTCAATACCTTCTTCTTCCAGTACTTTTAATACGCCAATATGTGCAAGACCTTTGGCTCCTCCTCCACTAAGTGTGAGGCCGAGTTTTAAATTTTTTTCTTGAGCAGAAATACTAGAAAAAATACAAGACAGCAGAAGGAACATCAGTAAGTTTTTCATAAAGCATGTTTACTTTTTTTGAAAAAAGTTCAAATTTAGTAACAACGAAAGAACAACTTATTGATTTTAGGTAAGATTTTTTTAGCTAAGGCATAAGGATAGCGAGCATATCGGCAAGAAAGCTGATCTTCAAAAAACACTTCATCACGAGTTATGAGTTTTCTGACTCTAAAAATTAGGGGAACAGGCTAGTTGAATCCCTTTTTAGCTTTTGTACTGAAACTTGACCAACTATTAGCATAGGAATGGTTCAATAATACACTTACATTTTCTCCTTGGTCTTTTTCCTTTCTGCTGCTTTGAAAAGCCTCGCCGATGCCCTGCATCGCCTACGTTTTTCGCCTTGCATAAAGAAAAAATAACTGCGCATAAATTGTAAGTTTATTAATGTACCATTCCATATTTAACTGCTTCTAAATAAATATTATGTTTTACCAATGTTTCTGTATTTCCTTAATATCTTTTTTATCTATTTCTAAAAATGATCTAAATTTTTTCTGCTTTAGTTGATTTTCTTTTGCTTCACTATTAAAAATATCTCTATAAAGCTGGACGAAGATCAAATCTTCATCTAAC
>JBCCJE010000953.1:0-2565 GCA_039027925.1 Bacteroidota bacterium | reverse complement strand
TACATTTTCGTTGATTAGGCTGACAATACTGACAAACCTTTTGAGTAGATTTTCCATGATTAATCTATTATTCTATTTTTAAGAAAAAACTTAAAAATGTACTGATGACCAAGATGGAAAAAATGTAGTCCGTCTCCAAATAAATATAGATCCTTATGATTGCGCTCTTCATTAAATTCACAAAGAAATGATTAATCATTAAAAAATGACCATGTTTTATTTTTTGGAACCCCGAAAATATTTTACTGAAGTCTTGAGAGAATTATTAGAAGTGTCAATGAGTCGGTAAGCAATGCTATGATGATCTACTTTGAAGTCCTCGTAGTTTTGATCTATTTGGAAAAAACAAGAAGGAGTAATCTGAACGAGGATGTTGTCTTTCTGGATAGATTTTTCAACGTGATAGTGTCCACAAAAAATATTGAGGAAGCCTCGATGACTAGCGAAAACTTTTTGAATATCATCAATATTTCGGAGGGGATATTTGTTATCCATAAATGGAACGCCAGCTTTGACGGGAGGATGATGCGTAAAAATGAGGATGTCCTCCAGGTTGTTATTGAGTTGACGTTTGAGCCATTTGAGTTGTTTTTCGGAATGAAAACCCTTCGCTGAGTCCAAAAAGATGCAAGTCGTTTTTCCTACTTTTTTGGCAAAATACAATTCGTCGTCGGTACACAAATGTTGCTGCCCAAACACCTCCGCCATCATCAAGGAGTCGTCGTGATTACCCCCAATGACATCGTAGGGAATTAGTGTCAAATCCAATTGCTCTTTGATCCATTCGTAGATGGCTGTGTCACCCACATCGTAACACAAATCACCCGAAACCACTAGATGATCAGCTTTGATCTGCCGAACCGCCCGAAGAACTCTTTTCAAGTTTTTACGAACATCAATATCGTGTGGAAATTCATTTTCCTGATCGATATGCAAATCGGTGATTTGGACAATTTTCATCCTGCAACTTAGTTATTTTTCGTACTTTTCCAAAATGAGGGTTTACGAAAAATCAAATTATAATTTAAATTAATTTGAACGCTAATTTCATTCCACTTTTTTCTTCGAAAAGTCTATTGAATTAAACTTTGCATTATACCTTTCGTTAAAGAGATAATTTTTTATTTTAGCGCAAAAATAGGAGTGCTCATCCTATTGATTAATCTATTAAGATTTTACCAAATATACCTACTTTAAAAAAAGAAACATGAGTATAGTCGAAATGAAAGTCCCAGTCATCGGGGAATCCGTCAACGAAGTTACCCTCTCGCAGTGGCTCAAAGAAGATGGTGATTATGTGAACCTAGATGAGCCGATCTGTGAATTTGAATCGGACAAAGCTACCTTAGAATTTCCCGCCGAGGCCGCTGGAAAATTAATCTACGTTGCGGCGGAAGGTGATGATTTAGAAATCGGTGCATTGGTTGCCAAGATTGATACTTCCGTGGCAGCGGAATCAAGTGCACCCGCCGCATCGCCAGCACCTGCTAAAGAGGAGGTCACTCCACCAGTTGTCGAAGCCGCTGCACCCGTTCAGGAGACGACAATGGCTACCTCTTCTTCCTACGCAAGTGGACATCCTTCGCCCGCTGCGGATAAAATTTTAAAGGAAAATAGCATTGCGCCGAGTGAGGTAAATGGCACCGGCAGAGACGGAAGAATCACGAAAGAGGATGCCCAAAAGGCAGTTGCTAACAAAACAAATACATCTGTCCCCGCCCCTACTCCTGCTGCCAAAGAGACACCCGCTACTCCAAGTCCGATAATTACGCCTTCCGCTAATTTTAGTAGAGAGACTTCTCGTAAAAAAATGAGTAGGATGCGTCGGACTATTGCAACCCGCTTAGTTTCCGCAAAAAATAATACGGCAATGTTGACCACTTTCAACGAAGTGGATTTGACAGAGATCATGGCATTGCGTAAAAAATACCAAGAACGATTTGTAGAAAAGTATGGTGTCAAGCTAGGTTTCATGTCTTTATTCGCTAAGGCGTGCGCCAAGACGCTGATGGAAATGCCTGACGTAAATGCTCAGATTGACGGTAAAGAAATCATTTATCACGACTACGCAGATATTTCGATTGCGATCTCTACGCCGACAGGTTTGGTAGTGCCCCCTGTGCACAATGTGGAGTCTCTACAATTTCACGAAATTGAATTGAAAATAAAGGAGCTAGCCAAAAAAGCAAGAGATGGTAGCTTGACGTTGGAAGAAATGCGAGGTGGAACTTTTGCCATCACGAATGGTGGAATCTTTGGTTCGATGATGAGTACTCCAATTTTGAATGAACCTCAATCTGCCATTTTGGGTATGCACACTATTCAGCAACGTCCGATGGCAATTAACGGCGAAGTAAAAATCCGACCGATGATGTATCTAGCATTGTCCTACGATCACCGAGTCATTGATGGTAGCACTTCAGTTACTTTTTTAGTAAAAGTGAAAAAATTGTTGGAAGATCCCGTCACGCTACTGATGGACTTGTAGAAGTAAAAACTCCCGAATTTTTGATTTGTAAAATTCGGGAGTTTTTTTTTGATGTTAACCCAAGATCCGTATGACTG
>JBCCJE010000952.1:0-2568 GCA_039027925.1 Bacteroidota bacterium | reverse complement strand
GACCTTTTTCTTTCCTAACCAAATTTTGCACGGACTATTGGAAATAATTAATAAGTTGTGGCTCCATGGCACTTGTAATGCCAAATTGAGAAGGTCGGGATTATCTTTATACTCTAAATAAAAAGACCGCATTCTCCATAGATTTTGTGGAGAATATCCTTTGACTCCGTCAATTACTTTGTTAATATCTTTGGACAAATCATACACCACCGCTTTACCATAAACCTGTTTTTTCTGACTACTTACTATCAACTTACCTATTTTAAAGTTTTGAGCCAATTGATGGTTCGTCAAAGATTTGTATGCTTTTATTCGGGTTTCACCAATTACTCGAATTATAGCATCAAATAGCTTTTTGTAATTTGTTCAGACATTGTGTAGTTTTTGAAACTCTCACACCTGTGAGAGAATTGGTTGTTAGCAAATTTACTCTTTATTTTTCGGCAAGCCCTAGGCGTTACCCGAAGCCTGTTTATCACTAGATGGATAAGCTGGACTCTAAAAGTTGGAATGTACAAATTGTACAACAACTATATTCAATATTATACGGAATTGATCTATCTGTTTCGTATTGTCATTTTATGGATTAAAATCTTTTCATCCTTAGTTGTACGAAATAACCTCATCAACTCCATATTACGAGTCTCGTATGGAGGTTTTAGTTTCCTTCCAAAACAAAAAGGTGACAACTATTAAAAGTCATCACCTTCTGCATTTTATCTAAACTTCGAAATAAAATCAAACTGTGAGTTGCGCCGCACTCAAAATCGGCGCGTACAAGTTTCCTTTTTTAAGAATATCTCTGGAGATAACTACCTTCTGAATTTCAGAAGTTCCCTCATAAATTTGGGTGATCTTAGCATCTCTCATCAATCTTTCCACGTGATATTCTTTCACAAAACCATATCCACCGTGTACCTGTACAGCTTCTACGGTATGCTTCATTGCAATATCCGAAGCATACAATTTCGCCATAGCAGCAGCCATCGTGTAATCCATGTGTTGGTCTTTCATCCACGCTGCTCGGTGAACCATCAATCTTGCGGCATCAATTTCGGTAGCCATATCGGCTAACTTGAATGCAACTGCTTGGTGTTTATTAATAGGTTTTCCAAATGCCGTTCGGTCGTGTGAGTAAGCAACGGAAAGTTCGTAAGCACCCGCAGCAATTCCTACAGCTTGGGCTGCTATCCCAATCCGACCGCCCGTCAAAACTTTCATGGCGAATTTAAAACCAAATCCGTCGTCCCCAATTCGATTTTCTTTAGGCACTATTACATCATTGTACAGAATGGTATGCGTGTCGGAAGATCGAATGCCGAGTTTATCCTCCTTGGCACCGATAGCGACTCCGTCCCAATCGGCCTCCACGATAAAAGCATTAATTCCTCGATGCCCTTTGTCCACATCAGTTTGCGCAATCACGAGGTGAACTTTTGAGCTACCTCCGTTGGTAATCCAATTTTTCGTACCATTTAAAATATAATGATCTCCCCTGTCAATGGCAGTCGTTTTTTGACTAGTGGCATCACTTCCCGCTTCGGGTTCCGAAAGGCAAAATGCTCCAATCCATTCACCGGTAGCTAACTTGGTAAGGTATTTTTGTTTTTGTTCCTCCGTTCCAAATTCCTCCAATCCCCAACAAACCAAAGAATTATTAACGGACATGGCCACGGAGCAGGAATTATCAATTTTAGAAAATTCTTCCATAGCGATCACGTAAGAAAGCGTATCCATTCCTCCACCTCCATATTCGGGAGCAACCATCATTCCCATAAAACCCAACTCTCCCATTTTTTTCAGATGTTCGGTAGGGTGAATCATGTGGGTGTCTCTTTCTATCACGCCGGGCTTTAATTCTTGCTGCGCAAAATCTCGGGCAGCTTCTTTGACGGCTAAGTGCTCTTCAGTTAGTTCAAAATTCATATAAGTTGATTTTAAAAGTTCTTAAAATTTTCAACTACAAAAATAGCTAAATTTCGCCTTCTAACTGTCCTTTTTTTATAAAACGAGGTTTATAAATCCTTAACAAGGAACGCTACACATCAAAGTTAATTTCCACCTCGGATGTGACGGGTCGAGCCTGACAAGTCAAGATAAACCCTTCCTCTACTTCATCGTCGTCCAAGGCGTAGCAGGCATCCATTTCTACTTTGCCTTTAGTCACCTGCGCTATACACGTTGAGCAAGATCCAGAGCAACAAGAGTAGGGAGGTTCATATTTTAAATCCAATAATGTATCCAAAACTGTCTTTCCTTTTTTGATAACGGTTTCGATTGTTTCTCCATCCAAATGAGCGATTAGTTTTGTACCCTCTATCATACTTTCAGCAGCAGCTACAGTCGCGCTAGGAGCACTCGCCGAGTCACTTTTACTACTAGAGGTAAACTTTTCTGCGTGTATGTATTTCGTATCAATCCCCTTACTTTTGAGTACCTCCTCAACGGTATCAATCATGCTCCCGGGGCCACAAATGAAGTAGTGGTTTTCACTACTGCGAGGCGGATTTTTTTGTAAAAACTTACTGACCGATTGATGGTCAATACGACCGACCTCCCCCGTCCATG
>JBCCJE010000951.1:0-2573 GCA_039027925.1 Bacteroidota bacterium | reverse complement strand
CTTCGTGGATGGTCGGCTTGATGGAAGAACTCTCCTCGGCGGACTGGAAGATACCTTTTATTTTTTTCCAAAATTCAGACATAGAGTTTGGTTAATTCTGATTTATTCTCTCAAAGCATTGAGCGAGCAGAAACTAATCCCAATGTGTATGACATTCCAGATAGCGCAGATAATGCTTCGAGAGAATAAATCAGAATTAACCAAACTCTATGTCTGAATTTTGGAAAAAAATAAAAGGTATCTTCCAGTCCGCCGAGGAGAGTTCTTCCATCAAGCCGACCATCCACGAAGTCATTGAGAGATCGGAGGAAGAAATTGCAGATTATGAACATTGGAAAAGCACACTTTCCTCCCGCCGAATGATTGATTGGTTGTACAACGAATATATCACTTACCTCACTTCACCTAGCAACGTTGATCGGTCCATTGATTTTTTGAATACGCCTTCTAGTAAGGGCTTCGTGATTCATTTTTCCCAAACTAAATATCGGCTAGATGAAATTACACACCTCTTTGATTTATTTAAAGAAAAAGTAAAACGCCTACCCTATCGTAGCTACGTTTCTGATACTCGATCTTATCCTAAAAATAATTACGTCGAGACGATTCATCGGCATTATCTGAAGCCTTCTTTAAAATTAAAAGTAGCGGGGAACAAAGCGGGGCAGG
Source organism: Bacteroidota bacterium (assembly GCA_039027925.1). GTDB lineage: Bacteria > Bacteroidota > Bacteroidia > Chitinophagales > Saprospiraceae > CAJQQY01. Next base: position 1,904 of record JBCCJE010000951.1, on the reverse strand, counting down.
CTTTTGGGAATATTAATATCGAATTGCTATTGAGAAATGATAAGGTGATCAACTTAAAATTTTCTGCTACGACTTACCGCGATCATCTTTTTCACGAGGCGGAAGATTTTGATGAATTGATGAGGGAGGTGCTGCAATAAGCCATTGCTTAGCAGGTCACTTCAAGCGCTCTGTTAAGTTTTCTTAGCGGGTCGCTTCGAGCGCCCCGTTAAATTTTTGGAGGTGAACTGTTAGCGTCGCTCTAAGCGACACCAACAGGTGGGTCAATTTTTCCAAGCCTTCAACTCCTGCTCTACGTGTTCTAACACTACTTTCACGCCGTACTTATCTTGCAGGTGCTTGGCCAGCATATCCGCTGAATAAACCGAACGGTGTTGACCGCCCGTACAACCAAAGTTGATATTGAGATTGGTAAAACTCCGTTCGATATAATTCTCTACAGCTTTATCTACGATTCGATAGACCTCATTCAAAAATGTTCCAATGTTGCTATGATGTTGCAAAAAATTAATGACAGGCTCATCCCTACCTGTTTGTTTTTTGTAGGGTTCGTAGCGACCAGGATTATGAATAAACCTACAGTCAAATACAAACCCTTCTCCGTGTCCTGATTCGTCTTTGGGGATACCTCGTTTGTAAGAAAAACTTCGAATCGTTACCGTAAGCAGACTAGATGATCCTTTGATTTTATCGAATGGTTCGAAGGCTTTGGTCTCTACTACGGCGCGTAAAACTTTGACTAGCTCGGGCAGTTCGATAGGCGGTTTAGCATTTTCTAACACCCACTTTACATTTCTAATAGCGAATGGGATACTCTTGATAAAATACTCCTTACGCTCGTACAATCCACGAAAACCGTAAGTCCCAAAAGTCTGAATATTTCGCATCAACACATATCCGTAAAAGTATTGTTTAAAAACGGTTCGATCCATCGGAAGTAACTTTTCGGCAGCGTCTAAATAATGATCGAGCAGTTCTTCCCGAATGTCTTGTGGAATATTGGCTTTGGATTGATAGAGCAGGGAAGCGAGGTCATACTGCAATGCTCCCCTTCTACCTCCTTGATAATCAATGAAATACGGCTCACCATTTTTCACCATAATATTCCGAGTCTGAAAGTCACGGAACATAAAATTTTCACAATTGGTTTGTAACAAATAATCCGCAAAGCGGTGCATGTCATCCTCCAAGGCTTGCTCATCAAATGGAATCTTAGCCAATTTCAAAAAATAATATTTAAAAGTATTAAAGTCCCAAAGCATGCTTTGCTTATCAAAACTCGCCCTTGGATAACAAACCGAATAGTCCAAACCTTTCCCACCTTCAATCTGCAAATGTGCCAATTGCTCCACCACTTTTTTATAAATCTGAATCAAGTAGTCTGGAAATAAATCTCCTTTTTGTAGCAGATAACTGTACAAAGTTGTCGCACCCAAATCTTCTTGCAGATAAACATTTTCTTCTAAATGCTCTACGTAAATTTCGGGTACTCGCAGGCCCTGTTTTTTAAAATGTTTGGAAAAAGAAAGGAAAGCGATGTTTTCTTTTTTATCAGCATTGTAGGCACCTACGGCCACTTTGTCTCCGTAAGAAAGCCGGTAATAAATTCGAGGTGAAGCAGAAGGTGCCAACGGTAAAACAAGATCGGGAATAACGCCCGCCCATTGCGCAAATAAATCCGAAAGGAGCGATTCTATTTTTTGATTTTTCATTTTATTCTATTTGGCAATAAATATATGGAAAATAGGCTTTGAGCCAAATCGGAAATTTGGTTGGGCTATAAGTGTCATAAAACACATAGCTAAAGCCAATTAAACGGTATAGTCTGAATCGAGATGATGAGAATATTTAGACCAAAGCCAACATCCATAATTTTGAATCCTCCGAGGTTTCGGGACAGGCAT
>JBCCJE010000950.1:0-2575 GCA_039027925.1 Bacteroidota bacterium | reverse complement strand
TTGGATTTTTGGCATTGGCCTGGGCACAGGCGCAATACCTTTCGCTCGGCCTCAGTTTTGGCGGGATAGCAAATAAGTAAAGCAAAAGTTCTTAAAGCCAACAAATGCTCCATAATTTGGCTTTAAGAACACTTACATTCCCGCTTTCTCAGCCCACGAGGTTCTCAAAGCATGGTGCTAAATAGTTAGAAAAAATCAAATTTAACCTTAATATACTCAATCTGCATATAAAGTGATTACCCGAATCTTAGTCCTTCTCAATAGCCTTTTACTTATTTTTACCTTTACATCTTCTTTCGATATTTTTTCTGTAAAAAAAACGCAGCCTACCGAAGAGTATCTACCTCCTGCCACTTTCACGACTAGCCCACAGATGCTTTGCGACGGTACACTTGGGGAAAATATATTTGAAGATGGCGACTTCGGTTCTGGCTTCCTCACCACGCTAACTTCTGATCCCTATGATGTCTCTCCCGACTACGGTTACCAGTCCAACCCTCCGCCCAACGATGGTTTTTATACGATCACTAACAATACTTCTACATGGGGTAGTTTTGCCGCCTCGGCGTGGATACCTACAGCCGACAATAGTACCGATCCAAATGGCTACATGATGGTGGTGAATGCCGACTACACCCCCGGTATTTTTTACGAAAATACGGTGGATAATTTATGTGAAAATACTTTTTACCAATTCACCGCAGATGTGATCAACCTGATGCAAGTAGGTGGTATCCGACCCAATATTGATTTTTTGATTGATGGTCAAGTCAGTCACACTACGGGCGATATTCCAGTTGATGGTCAATGGAATACCTACGGATTCACATTCACCACCGCACCGAACACTACCTCTTTGACCTTGGCGATCAGAAATAATGCACCGGGAGGTCAGGGCAATGATTTGGCTATTGACAATATCGAATTTAGAGCTTGCGGCCCGGAGACATTTATCAAAAGTGCAGCCTCCATTTGTGAGGATGTTCCCGCCACACTGCAGGCTACCTTAATCGGAGATCAATATCCTACGCCTTATTATCAATGGCAACTCAGCTTGGACGCAGGGAATACCTGGGATGATTTGGTAGGAGAAAATCAAGACAACCTCTACTTGCCGATACCAACGGCGGGAAATTTCTATCGCTTATTGATCTCCAATTCTTCGGCTACGATCATGAATCCCAAGTGTAGGATTATTTCCAATGAATACGAGATGGTGATTGCGCCCACAGATTATCTGGTATTTGATACCCTCTGCAATGGACTCACCTACCAAGTGGGCAACTCTAGCTACGACAGCAGCGGGATATACGTGGATAGTTTGATGACCACTCTTGGTTGCGATAGTGTCATCACGACTCACCTTAAGTTTGCGCCTGATTTGGGCATTACTGCGGATATTGAAATTCAGGATCCGACTTGTCCTAACGAAGCCTCGGGGCGTATTTTTATTTCAAATATTCAGAATGGATCGGGAAGCTATAATTTCTTTTTGGATGGTATTTCGTCCGATGGTGTGCCCGCTTTTGAAAATTTACCAGCAGGTGACTTCACGCTGACGATCCTCGATAATTATAAATGTGAAACTACCTACGAGGTACAACTCATTGATCCTCAGGCATTTGTCGTTGATCTCGGAGAGGATGCGAGTATTTCGCTGGGAGAACAACACGAAGTTTTTACGCAGTCTAACTTCCCCGTGTCATCTTACATTTGGTTGAATACTACTGGCTTTGATTGTACTACGGATTGTCTATCGCCTACGATATATCCTACCGAGGATGTAGCTACTTATCAGATTGTAGCTACTGATTTTAGGGGATGTACCGCTACCGATGAGGTCACGATTTTGGTGGATAAAACTCGAAAGATATTTATCCCCAATGCTTTCTCGCCCGACGGAGATGGCTACAATGATTACTTTACGGTGTTCGGCGGTATTGATGTGGAGCGGGTGGTGAATTTTCGGGTATTCAACCGATGGGGAGCAGTAGTTTTTTCTAGTAATAATTTTCAACCCAACGACGAATTGGTCGGGTGGAACGGAATAGTCAACGGAAAAAAAGTAGATAGTGGCGTCTATGTTTATACCGCCGAAATCTTATTTAAAGATGGCCTCAAGGAAATTTTTTACGGGGATGTGTTGGTTGTCGAATAAAAAAATCCCCTGCTTACGAGAAGCAGAGGATTGTAACTTAACTCAGATGCTGTTTGAATAGTTTTAGTTTTAGTCTCAACTGATATAGCTAAAAATTTTATTTAATAATAAGTTCAAATGTATATTCTTTTAGTTCGATGTTTTCGTCCAACTGCCGATCGGGGATCACGTTGAGCAATTGGAATTTATAATTTTCCACTTCGATTTGGTTATTTTTATTGGCCCTTAGGATAAGGTCTTTAGTAAAAATTTGTCCGTCAATTTCAATCAAAATTTCTGATCGTAGCTGTCCTTCCCATTCGCAGAGAACATCTTCGGGACACCTCGAATCTTCTAATACCGAAACGATTTCTACTTTAAGTCCGTCGTTTGCATCGCTAAAGACTTCTCCCGTTTTGAGCTCAAATGATTCACCGT
>JBCCJE010000949.1:0-2576 GCA_039027925.1 Bacteroidota bacterium | reverse complement strand
TAAAGTTATTATTGAACCATTCCTAAATAGCTAAGGTCTTAGTCCTTTTTTTTGATGTACTATATGCGCAAAAACAGACGACTCTACTGGTTGTTGTAAAGTAGAAACGATTATGTGATTCAAGTCAAACGTAATCAAAAAACACTTTTTAATAAAATACAATACAAAACGTTATAGTAGAATAGTAGAGCAAAGTCCAATAGATTTAAAATTCACGAAAAAGATCATGGGCGTCATTCTAAATTCATAATTCACAACTAATCTCAATCAATGAATTACAAAACACTAAAAGAACTAGTAGCAATTGACTCTCCATCAGGCTACACCGAGAAAGCCAGTCAGTACATTTTTGATTTATTGAAAAGCTATGGTTGGAAACCCGAACGAACAAATAAAGGAGCAGTAAAATGCGCTTTTGGGAAAAATCCAACACTTACCATTGCTGCCCATGTAGATACTTTGGGAGGAGTGGTTTCCAATATTTTGCCTAGTGGTAATTTACGATTTTCAAAAGTCGGTGGTATTCAACTCAATGGTTACGAAGGATCATACTGTACCATCAAAACATTGGAAGGAAAAGCATACACAGGCACTCTCCTACTCGATAATCCTGCTTCCCATGTGAATAAGGATTTAAATTCCAAAACGAGAACACTTTATAATATGCACATCCGTCTTGATGAAGAAGTCAATTCTAAAAAAGATACTGAAAGACTAGGCATTCAAGTTGGCGATTTTATTTGCTTTGAAACTAACTACCAAGAGACCAAGAGCGGTTTTATCAAATCCAGATACATGGATAATAAAGCCGGATGTTTTGTTTTATTTGAGTTAGCCAGACGACTCAAAAAAAAGAAGAAAACCTTTCCAGTAGAAATCTTTTTTTCCAATTATGAAGAGGTCGGTCACGGTGGCACCGTTGGATATTCCAAATCCGTAAAAGAATTGTTAGTCATTGATATGGGAGTCGTAGGTGATGGCTGTGCAGGCAAAGAAACGGCTTGTTCTATTTGTGCCAAAGATTCTACAGGACCTTATGATTATGAGATGCGTAAAAAATTAACAATGCTTGCACGTAAGCATAAAATTCCTCATGCGGTGGATGTTTATCCGTTTTATGGAAGTGATGGTTCGGCAGCACTGAGAGCTGGCAATGATTTTAGAGTAGCATTGATTGGGCCTGGGGTATCTGCTTCACATGGTGTAGAAAGAACTCATAAAAAAGGAATTAAGGCGACGATAGATTTGTGTATGAGGTATATTAAACAATAAGAATCAATCGCACATAAAGACATAAAAATTCAGAATAAAACAGCGATGCGATTCCGTTTATTTTTGATAGATTTGTATTGCTTATTACCTCCCAAGAGCCATATACCTTAATGGTAAGGATTTAGTTTTCTTTTCAGCCCCACAAATTGCTGGGTCAATATTCAGCAATTCTCTGTGCTAAAATGTATCGTCCCTCTGGGACTTTAACTGTTTGCAAATAAATTGTTATATCCTACCAAGATGCCGCACCTCTGGTGCTATTTAGGTAGTCCTAATACCTCGGTGGTCTCAGAAGTCCCAGGGACAACATCTTGGTAGGATATAACAATTTATTTACAAACAGTCAAAGTCCCAGAGGGACGACACCTGCCTACCTGCTAATTATAACAATTAGTTTATGGGGGCTAAGGTCAATATGAAAGTAATCTTCGAACCTGATTAGCAGTATTTTTTGGCATACTTGGTATATCCTGCATAGTCACAGGATGGCAGAGACTCCGAGGAAATTTCTAACTCTTTCGCCTTTATTCACACCGCCACCTCCGAATTCAATATCCGATTCATAAAGCCATAAATTGCATCTTCTACATTATCAGCTTTCTCCAAAGCTCTAATAAATGCACTTCCGATAATTGCCCCATTTGCATATTGACAAGCGGTAGAAAAACTCTTATGATCCGAAATACCAAAACCTATCAGTCGAGGGTTTTTCAGACTCATTCCTTGAATACGCTCGAAATATGCAATTTGATTGTTAGAAATATCAGAAGCTTTCCCAGTCACCGAAGCATCAGCTACCATATAGACAAATCCTGAGCTCAAGCTATCTAAATAAACAATTCGATCGTCAGGAGTTTGAGGAGTGATTAAGAACACATTATTCAGATTATACTTTTGCATTAATTCCTGATAGTTAGCTTCGTAAATGACGGGTGGCAAATCAGGAAGGATCAAACCATCAATCCCCACCTCTTGACATTTTTTAAAAAATGCTTTTTCACCATATTGCATCACCTGATTAAAATATCCCATCATTATCAATGGAATATTTGTCTTTGCTCTAGCGGAAGCAATTTGCTCAAAAAGCAAAGGAAGGTTCATTCCATTCTTTAGAGCAACTGATCCGCTTTGTTGAATGGTCTCCCCGTCGGCTAAGGGATCAGAATAAGGCATACCAATTTCTATCAAATCAGCACCTGCTTTTTCTAGCGTTAAAATGATTTTCTCGGTATCATTTAAATTAGGAAAGCCAGCCGTAAAATAAATGTTACAAATGTCTTTCTTTTTATTTTCGAAAAGTTGTT
>JBCCJE010000948.1:0-2580 GCA_039027925.1 Bacteroidota bacterium | reverse complement strand
ATTATGAATTATACCTGTGTCCTATCCATAATTCTCCATTCATAATTCATAATTCTCCATTCATAATTAGGGTTGTACAAAGTTTTTGATTTTTTCAGTTTTCCTTTATTTATAGGGCATCTGGAGGTATTTTTTTAGGTAAAATTTAAAATTTTTAGCTAAAAATCAGGCAAAATCTATCTTTTTGAAGTTGAAAAACGAGTTATTAAAGGGCTAGACCCCCTGATTTTACTAGGTTTTCAAAACTTTGTACACCCCTAATTCATAATTCTCCATTCATAATTCTCCATTCATAATTCATAATCTCCCTTGGAAAATTTAACCTTTCAATATCCTACTTGGTACATTTTATTTTGCGCACTCCTTGGATTAGGGGTAGCTACGCTGTTGTATTTTCGAGATCAAACCTTCCGAGAACAATCCAAACAACTGAATTGGATACTTGGCGGGATTCGATTTTTGAGCGTGACGCTGATCAGTATGTTACTCCTCTCACCACTTTTAAAATCATTGATCAACGAAACTAAAAAGCCAGTTATCGTCTTGGCGCAAGATCAGTCGGAGTCCATTTTAGCCGATATGAACGAGCAGGAAGCTACGGCGTACCAACAATCTTTTAAAGACCTGAGTGGAAAATTGAGCGAAGACTATGAAGTAAAAGAATACGCCTTCGGGGAAAAAGTACGGGAGGGAATTGACTTCGCCTTCAACGATAAGGTGAGTAATATTTCCGATTTTTTAAAAACGATGTACGACCTGTACAGCAATCAAAACTTAGGTGCAATTGTGCTTGCCACGGACGGCATTTATAATCAGGGGAGCAACCCCATTTACGCAGGGACAAAGTTGACCGCTCCAATTTATTCGGTTGCGTTAGGAGATACGACTGCAAAAAAAGATTTGATCCTAAAGCGCGTTTTTCACAATAAAATCGCTTACCTCGGTGATAAATTTAGTGTGCAGATTGACGTCGCTGCCAAAAACTGTACAGGCAATAATACGATACTTTCCATTTCGAAAATTGTAGAAGGAAAATCTAACCGCATTCAGCAGATACCCATCGGCATCAACAAAAATGATTTTTTCAATACCCAAGAAATTATTTTGGATGCCAACGAAAGTGGCGTTCAACGCTACCGCATCAGCCTTAATGCCGTAGAAGGGGAAGTCACTAGAGCTAATAATTCCAAGGATATTTTTATTGATGTGCTAGATGCGCGCCAAAAAATATTAGTGGTAGCCAATGCGCCTCATCCCGACCTCACCGCTATCAAACAAGCAGTAACCAAAAATAAAAATTACGAAATCGACATCAACTACATCAACAATCTGAAAGTCAATGTAGCCAACTACGATTTTGTAATTATGCACCAACTGCCCAGCAAAACAAATAATGCCTCGGCGGTACTCCAAACGATGTACGATAATGCTATTCCACGTATGTATATTGTTGGAAGCCAAACCAATCTCAGCCAATTTAGTAAAATCCAACCGATCATGGACATCAGCGGCGACGGTAGAAATACGGAAGATGTACAAGCTAAAGTGGCTCCTACCTTTGGACTATTTACCATAAGTGATGAGGTGAAAAATGAGTTGCCGAAGTTTTCTCCTTTGCTAGCACCGTTTGGAGAATTTAGAGATAATGCCAACACCCAAGTACTACTCTATCAGCGCATCGGAAAAATAGATACCAAATATCCGCTGCTACTTTTTGGAGAACAAAACAATATCAAGATGGGTGTACTAGCGGCAGAAGGACTCTGGAAATGGCGATTGTTTGATTTTCTACAACACGAAAATCACGACATCTTTGAAGAAATCTTGGGAAAAAGCATTCAGTACCTCACCCTCAAGGAGGACAAGCGAAAATTCCGAATCAGCTTGGATAAAAATATTTTTAACGAAAACGAACCCATCAATTTTGACGCTGAACTGTACAATCAAAGTTACGAGCTCATCAATGAGCCCGATGCAACCATAACGATCACGAATAGTGAGGGCAAAGACTTTCCTTTTACTTTCAGCAAGACGACCAATGCCTACACGCTACGCAATAAAATTTTCCCCGTTGGGAATTATAAGTTCAGAGGAACAGTCAATAGCTCGGGAGAGCAGTTAGTTTACAACGGAAAATTCAGCGTCCAACCCATTCAACTAGAGGTCTTTGAAACAACTGCCGACCACAGTATTTTAAAATTATTAAGTGAAAAATATGGCGGTCAGCTAGTCTTCCCCAACAACGTGAGTGCCATCTCGAGTAGTCTGCAGGAAAATCCCATCTTACCCGTCGTTTACACGACTTCAAAAACTCGCTCGATCATCAATGTCCGCTGGATATTTTTTGTCCTCCTGAGCTTGTTAGTGTTGGAGTGGTTTATTCGAAGATATTTTGGAGCATACTGATTGAATTGAAAATTATGAATTGAAAATTATGAATTGAGAATTATGAATTGAGAATTATGAATTAGGGGTGTACAAAGTTTTGAAAACCTAATAAAATCAAGGGGTCTAGCACTTTAATAACTCGTTTTTCAACTTCAAAAAGATAGATTTCGCCTGATTTTTAGCTGAAAATTT
>JBCCJE010000947.1:0-2589 GCA_039027925.1 Bacteroidota bacterium | reverse complement strand
TTTCGGGAAAATAAAATTGATTGGAAAAAACAAAGCGACGAGGACGTCCGAAAGCATTTAGGGCAAATCAAGGGTGTAGGCACGTGGACAGTTGATATGATTTTGTTATATACTTTAGAGAGAGAAAATATTTTTCCGGCCGATGATTATCATATCAAACAAATGATGACGCAGCGGTACGCCATAGATACTTCCTCCAGAGTGAAAGCCCAAATGAAAGCTATTGCTGAGCCTTGGTCGCCCTACCAGTCCATTGCCACCAAATACTTACTGGCGTGGAAGGCATTTCAAAAAGAACTAAAAACGACGGTATGAAACAATCAGGTTCTGCGGATTTGGCATTGATGGGAGGGTACATTCCTCATTGGTTATTCGAGCGAATGACCAAGTTGAGTTTGGTGGTGGTGGAGGCGATACTTATCGAGCAAGGCAAAAAAGCCTTTTTGAGTAAAATGTCTGATCCGTTTTGGTTTCAAAGTTTTGGAGCAGTCATCGGAATGGACTGGAACTCTTCGGGAGTCACTACGGCCGTCCTGCGCGCCCTCAAGACAACCATCAATCCTCACTCCAAACAACTAGGACTTTATGTTTGTGGGGGAAAAGGAAAACAGTCTCTAAAAACACCAGCGGAATTGTTGAAAATTGGAGAGCAGACGGGAATGAACGGAGATGAATTGGTGAAGTACAGCAAGCTAAGTGCTAAGGTAGATAATACCGCTGTACAAGATGGTTATAATCTTTACATCCATAATTTTTTGATGAGTGACGAAGGCGATTGGACGGTGATTCAGCAAGGGATGAAGCCCGAAGATAAAAGTGCTCGACGCTACCATTGGCACTCCGAGGGTTTGGACTCCTTCGTCAATGAACCCCACGCTGCCATCTGCGGAGAACATCAGGGAGACATTATCAACCTCGTTGACCAAAGGGCATTACCGACGCAGGAGGCTATCCTAGACATCATCAAAGAGCAACCCGAAAAGATGCTAAAGGAAATTCCCAAAATGTTGCTTCCCAAGTATAAAGGTATCAAAGCCAAAGATGTGAATCTAAAAAGATTAGGCAGCATCCTTTGGTTAGCGCAGGAATCCCAAACGACAGATTTTGAAGATTTGTTGATGCTCAAAGGATTGGGGCCGAGGACCCTTCAATCGTTGGCATTGGTGAGTGAAGTGATTCACGGAACACCTTCGAGATTTACCGATCCAGCACGATTTTCGTTTGCACACGGAGGGAAAAGCGGAAAGCCATTCCCCGTTCCAACTAAAGTCTATGACGAAACGATTAATACCCTGAGAGATGCCGTGAACAGAGCCAAAATTGGCAATAGCGACAAGCAACAAGCAATAGCAAAATTGAGTAAGCTAGCCCAAAGGGCGGAGCAAAACTTCGAACCCGATGCTACTAATTTTGATAAATTAATAGAAAAGGAAAAGAAGGATTCGTGGAAGTACGGTGGTAGAACGATGGATGGTTTTTCAAAACCCGAAGACGAAGATCGGCAGCTACGACTTTTTGATTAAAATAAATTTCTGAAGCCTCAAGTCAACGAACATTAAACTTCATTCTCCAATTGATAGCAGAAAAAGAGACCCAACGATTTTACAACAGTTTGCAACTCCCCGTTGCAATTATCTTGTTATTATTTATCATTCACCTGCTCAAAGAAACCACCAGTATCGATTTTGTCTATTGGGGCATCTTCCCCCGAAAACTTTATGGCCTCAAAGGAATCCTAACTGCGCCGCTGATTCACGGCAACTGGCAGCATCTATTTTCCAATTCTGTTCCTTTCCTTGGGCTACTGCTAGTGTGTATGTATTTTTACCGCATCGTTGCGGTGAGAGGGTTGGTGATGATTTGGATTCTGACGGGGCTTTCCGTTTGGTTACTGGGAAATTTCTTTGATGATGAAATCAAAAATATCTCTCACATCGGGGCCAGCGGAGTCGTTTATGGCTTGGTGGCATTTGTGTTTTGGAATGGCATTTTCGTAAGGAGTACGCCTTCGATTGTGTTGGCTTTGATTGTGTTGGTTTTGTACGCAGGAATGTTTGAAGGTATTCTGCCGAACCAACCCGGCATCTCTTGGGAAAGTCATTTGTTTGGCGGATTGGTCGGTATTTTTACGGCGTATTTTTACAAGGACGATCTATTGGATGAAATCGCTAGGCAAAAGGCACAGACGCGAACGTGGGCAGATGAATTTGAAATAAATAACGAGTCATCAACTTACTTTTTACCGAGGGATATTTTTGAAAAAACAAAAGAAGAAAGAAGGCGAGAGGGAGAGGATTATTATTAGCGCAACTTCGCTATTTACCCACCGACCTGGCCTTTACATTTTTTTCAATGACAGGCAGCCATTGATCCTTTTTGACAGGATTTTTTACAAACGCTTACATCTTAAATTTTAGTTGTAAAAGTTTAGCTTTCACAATTTGCGCATCGGAAAGATTTTTCATTCTCTCTAAGGAATGGTGCATTAATAAATTTACATTTTATGCGCAGTTATTTTTTCTTTATGCAAGGCGAAAAACGTAGGCGATGCGGGGCATCGGCGAGGCTTTTCAACGCAGCAGAAAGGAA
>JBCCJE010000946.1:0-2595 GCA_039027925.1 Bacteroidota bacterium | reverse complement strand
TCTATCTCTTTATTTTCCCAACAAAAAAAAATAGAACTCCCTCCTCATCCCACTCCACTAAAATCCGTTTTTGAGTACCTCGAAAAAGAACACGGTTTTCATTTTTCCTATAAAGAAAAAGACAACGCAGGAATCTCCGTCACGCCTCCCCGAGGAAAAAAAAACATCAATGATTTTTTGAAAAATATTCTAACGACAAAGGGATTACAATTTGAAATAGTAGATCGTAATTATATTGTTATATCAAAAACGCAGCTTTCCGAGAAATTGAAAATTCCCGACAAGACCTCCAAACTCTGTGGGAGGGTGATTGATAAATTTACCAATGAGCCATTAAGTTTTGCGAATGTGTACATACAAAAAACGCAGGAAGGCGTCTCCACCGACGAAGCAGGTTTTTTTGATTTTAAAATAAAAATTCGCCCTACGGATACCGTGGTAATTAGCTACGTGGGTTATCAAGAACAAAAGATTGCTGCGCAAAAAATAGCCGACCGACCCTGCCTGGATGTTGCGTTGGACTATTTTGAATTTGCTGCGGGACTGATCGTGGTCAAAGACTATCTGACGGATGGAATTGATCTGAGCGAAAATGGAATTGCTACTACACTGCAACCTAATCGAATTGGTTCGTTACCGGGGCAAGTAGAACCCGATATTTTAAAAACCATACAATTCCTACCGGGCATTACTTCTACCGACGGTTCGGCGAGTAATATCAGCATCCGTGGTGGCACTTCCGATCAAAACTTAATCCTCTGGGAAAATATTCCGATCTATCATTCCGCCCATTACTTCGGGATGATTTCTGCATTTAATCCCTACATCATCAATGAGGCGAAGGTATATCGAGGCGGTTTTGATGCCAACTACGGAGGGAGGATTTCGGGAGTAATTGATTTAAAATCAGATGGTGCGAATCTTTCCAAAAATAAATTGAATGCTGGCGTTAACTTTATCAACGCCTTTGCGAACGGAAGTTTTTTGCTACCGAATAAAAAGGCCTCGGTCGTTTTTTCCGTCAGAAGATCGTACGCCGATTTATGGAAATCTCCAACATTTACCAACATCAGTCGGAGGATTCATCAGGGGGTTTTATTTGAATCTACCAACATTAACAGACTGCCGAGAGGGGTGACGATTGAAGATAATTTTATCTTTCAAGATGCTAATCTGAAAACTACTTTTCGGCCTTCGGACAAAGCCGAGATTTCAGTTGCTGGCTTTTATATGAACAATAACTTCGATGCTCAGATCAGAAATAATGAATTGATGCAGCGACAACGGGATAGCCTTTATCTGCAAAATACGGGTTTGAATTTTACTTGGAAACACCAATGGTCCAATCAATTTTCTACTGAATGGATTGGCGTTTTCACCGACTATAATTATGACTACGATTACAGCTTGGTGACCATGAGTCAAAATGGATTGAACAGAGAGGGCATTAAGGAAAGTAGGATTCAAGAAGGGCAGTTGCAGTTCATCAATCAATACCGTTTTTCCAATCAGAATACTTTGGACGTAGGCTATCAGCATTCGGACTACGATGTGAGTTATCAAATTACGAGATTGATACAGGGAAATGCCAACGCAGACCGAGCGCAGGATAATTCATCCAAAGTTCATAATTTTTTTACGAAGTGGAATTATGCGATTCACGATAAATTTGGATTCAATGCGGGTCTGCGATACAGTTATTTTCAGGAAGCCAATCAAAGCGTATGGGAGCCTCGATTCCGATTGTGGTATCGTCCCGACAAGCATTGGAATTTCTATTTTAATACAGGCATTTACCATCAATTCATTAGTGAGTTGATCGAAATTCAAGGCGATCAATCTTTCATCGAAACGCCCGTTTGGGTGCTAGCGGGCAACTTAGAAATGGAAGCCAATATCCCCGTACTCCGATCCATTCAACATCAAGTCGGGGCTGTTTTCGAAAAAAATAACTGGCTACTAGATGTACAATTTTATTTAAAAAACATAGACGGGTTGACTTCGCTGGCTTCTGGGTTTGACGATGAATTGACGAATCGTTTTCACACGGGCGAAGCTAGGATTTTTGGTTTTGATTTTTTGTTAAAAAAACGAATTCGAAATTATCGAACGTGGTTAAGTTATTCCTACACCGATGCGCTTTACCGATTTGATACTTTTTTCGATACCGAATTTACGCCCGCTAATAATTTGCCCCACGTTTTTCATTGGGTACATCTCATCGAGGTGAAGCCCTTCGAATTTTCCGTAGGATGGAAATATGCCTCTAGTACGCCTTACTCGGATCGGGCATTTTTTAATGTAAGGGTCAATCCTCCTAGCCCAGATGTACCACCTGGTCACGTAGTAGAACCGCTAGAGCAATCTATTAACAGCCGAAGATTGCCCTACGTGCATCAGTTGGATGTTTCGGTGATGTACCAATTTAAACCCAAGCGATCAGATCAATGGAAAGGAACGATTGGGCTTTCGGTATTCAATGTGTACAACCAAGAGAACTTGTACCAGCGAGGTTTTTTAGTAGATATTGATCCGATGGAGCCACCGAGGTTAAGGTATTTTAATAAATCAGATTTGCGGTTTACGCCGAATTTG
>JBCCJE010000945.1:0-2597 GCA_039027925.1 Bacteroidota bacterium | reverse complement strand
TATCTTACTTTCAGACTTTAAAGAATATTTAACGTATTGGAAAGTTAGATTGTTATTATAGATTCAAAAATATAATTTTTATTTATACTATTTTTCAAGACAATCTTTTGATCCGTAATATTATATTTTTTGAATGTAAATAAAATGACATAGATTTACTTTTCAGTATTTCACCAACAACAAAGAAGTCCGAATTTGGAACAAAATCTAAGAGTATGTTTAAACAAACGATTGGAAATTTCCATTTTCACTAGAGACCAGCTAGAACTGTTTTTTAACTAAAACTTTGAGCATCTTGAAAAAAATATTAACTGCATTCCTTTCTTTTTGGATCATATCTGGAACCTACGCTGCCCACATCATAGGTGGTGAGATCACCTACGAGTGTTTAGGAAATAATGACTACCGATTTACCATGATTATTTATAGAGATTGTAATGGTGGCGGGGCATTGTTTGATTCACAGAATGGTTCATTTACCGAAGCTACCATCACGGTTTACAAGGATGGAGAAAATTTTCCTTTCATCAATTCCATCACCTTGGGTGCTCCCATTATCACTACAATACCTCCCGATGTTTCTAATCCCTGCTTGATTGTGCCCGATGATATCTGTGTGGAGGAGGGGATTTATACCTTTAATCTGACATTGCCTAATGATCCTTTGGGGTACCACATCGTTTACCAAAGGTGTTGTAGAAATAATACGATCAATAACATCATCGCGCCCGAAAGTACGGGAGCAACTTATACCATTGAGATCACTCCTCAAGCTCAACAAACGCCTGGTGGATGTGTAAACGATAGTCCTACTTTTAATAATTTTCCACCCATTGTTATCTGTGCCAATGAGCCCATTGATTTTGACCACTCGGCGAGTGATCCCGACGGCGATCAATTGGTTTATAAATTTTGTAGTCCGAAGCGAGGAGGAGGGACACAAGGAACGCAGAATGACCCTGGTAGTGCCTCTGCACCCAACGGTGTAGCACCCGATCCTGATTCGCCACCTCCTTTTCAGAATGTAACTTTTGTGGGCGGGGTCTATACTCCGATAGAGCCGATGGCAGGAAATCCTATTGTATCCATTGATCCCAATACTGGATTCATTACTGGCATCCCCGAAACCCAAGGTCAGTTTGTAGTGGGGGTATGTGTAGAGGAGTACCGCAATGGGCAATTATTGAGTGTGGTGAGTAGGGACTTTCAATTCAACGTGGAAGTTTGTGAGCCTACGGTATTTGCTCAGATACAAAGCGACGAAACGATTGGGGTGGACGATTACGTCGTTAATTCTTGTGGTAACAGCACTATTACATTTATTGACGAGAGTGTGGATCAAGCATTTATTGATAATTTTAATTGGGGCTTCGTGGTCGCTCCCGGAGATACCGTGACGGCGACTACTAAAAATGCTACCATCACCTTTCCCGATATAGGTACTTACGAAGGAGAGTTGATCCTCAACATTGGATCGCAATGTAGTGATACGGCCAATATTTTTGTAAATATTTTTCCTGAAATCAATGCTGATTTCACATTCGCATACGATACCTGCGTAGCTGGGCCGGTGAGTTTTACTAATTTTTCGGTTTCGGGTAGTGGAAATATAACCGACTACGACTGGGAGTACGGCGATGGCAATTCGGGTACGGCAGTCAATCCCACTCACCTCTACGAAAATCCCGGTAACTTTCCCGTCACGCTGACCGTCGAGGACATCAATGGCTGCGTGGACGATACGACTCAAATCGTGGAGTGGTTTCCAGTGCCACCTTTGATTATTATAGAGCCTAGTACTTTTGAGGGCTGTAATCCTCAGAGTGTTTTTTTTAATAATTTATCCAGTCCCATTGATGAGACTTACGATATTCTTTGGGAATTTGGAGATGGCGGAACGAGTACGGACATCAGTCCGAGTTACGTTTACGAAGAGCCGGGAGTCTTTGATGTTTCGGTGTCTATTACCTCTCCGATAGGTTGTGCGATAAGTGATTTTTTTCCTAGTTGGATTACCGTTGATCCTTCGCCCGTTGCGGATTTTATATTCAGTCCCAACCAACCTTCTAATTTTCAACCCGATGTTGATTTTACGGATCAATCCATTGATGCCATTCAATGGTTTTGGGACTTTAATGGGATGGATTTTTCGAATGCACAAAATCCTAGTTATACTTTTCCCGATACTGGTTTGCAAGAGATCACCCTGATCGTGACGCATCCGTCGGGATGTCAGGATACGGCTATTCAGTTTATAGATATAGTGCCCAAGGTAGCCTACTTTTTGCCGAATGCTTTTACTCCCAATAATGATTCGGTAAATGATGATTTTTTTGGAAAGGGTTTTTTCTTAGGTATGAGAAATTTTAATATGACCATTTGGAACAGATGGGGAGAGTTGATTTTTGAAACTGGTGATCCTAACCAACCGTGGAACGGAAAAAAAAATAACGTAGGTAAGAATTCGCCCCAAGGGGTGTATGTGGTCATTGTTAATTATACGGGGCCCAGAGGAGAGGATGTGCGGCTAAAGGGATTCGCTACTTTGATTAGGTGAGGTGAGGTTATTGTGGCTTAGAGTATGTCTAAATTTTAAC
>JBCCJE010000944.1:0-2597 GCA_039027925.1 Bacteroidota bacterium | reverse complement strand
TCTGGGACTTCTAGTTATAAAAAGTCCCAGGGGGACAAAATATGGGTAGGAAAAAAGTCGAATCAATAGCTTTTGAGTCCCAGCGGGACGACACTTTTCTCATATAAGAAACCGCTGATTGGAATATTGTTATTGAATACCAACAAAAAATACGCTTCCCAAAACTTCAAAAAACTTTGTACACTTCTTACTTCTTACTTCTTACTTCCCCGAGGTTTCGGGGCAAGCATAATTCACAATTTCCCATTGCTATTTCTTTTGGAAAAATTACCTTTGTGGCACGATGCAATTATTTAAAAAAATACTCATTTCGACAATTCTATTTTTCGTTTTTGGCTTTGGTCAAGTGTTGGCGCAAAGTAAGGATAACCCCTTTGCCATAAAGCATCGAGCCAAGCAAGGCCCAAAAGTAGAAGTGATAGACGATATTGTCGAACTCCCCGATGCGAACAGCGCAGCAGAGACGCAGAATCCCTTTGCGATTATTCGCCATCCAATCAATCAACCCAAGGTCGGAGATACAGCAGTTCCTACGGAGCAAGTTGAGAAAAAAGTAGAGCAAGCTGACCAAGCGGCGGGCAAAGTGGATGATACCAATTTTCGATTCGGGATTACCTTGATGTTGCTTATTTTTTTGGCGTTAATCTCTACGATTTACAGAACTCAACTCACCAAGGCTTACCGTGCTTTTTCCAATGAAAATGTTATGCGGATGTTGCACCGTGAGAAAGGCACTGTTTCCTATTTTCCCTACTATATTTTGTATTCTGGATTTGTACTGAACGTTGGCATATTTATCTACCTTTTGCTGCGGCACTACGGGATACTGAATGGTACTTCCAATGCTGCGCTACTCGGCTACACCTTGGGAGGTGCTGCTGGTTTGTTTTTTTTGAAGCATACTGTTTTGCGATTTTTGGGTGTGGTTTTTCCCATTGCTAAGGAGACGAGTTTTTACAATATGACAATTACCATGTTCGGTATTGTTTTGAGTTTAGTTTTATTTGTTGCCAATATCGTCATTGCGTACGCGCCCACTAGCTTGGTGCAGGGGTTTATTTATTTGACTTTGATTTTATTAGTTATCATCTATTTTTTCAGATCAATTCGGGGTTTATCAATCGCCGCAAAGTTTTTAAATCGCAATAAATTTCATTTTTTTACTTACCTTTGCACCGTCGAAATAGCACCTATCTTGATTTTGTGGAAATTAGCGACTAGCGGCATAGGTATTTAATAAGATTTCAAGGAAATTATGGAATGATCGGAGAAAGCCATCCCATATTTCTGAACAGAAAAAACATTTTTTGAATGTCATCATCAAATGGTAATACCAAGGGGGAATCTTACAAGAAGATAAAAAGTATTCTGATTTCACAGCCTAAACCCGAACGCTCGCCTTACTACGATTTGGAGAAAAAATACGATCTGCAAATTGATTGGCGACCCTTCATACAAGTTGAACCCGTCACCGAGAAAGAATTTAGAAGACAGCGTATCCGTCCGGATGATTATTCCGCTATTATTTTTACGGCTAAAGGATCTATTGACCATTTTTTCCGAATGTGTGAAGATATGCGTGTCAAGATGTCGGCAGAAACGAAGTATTTTTGTTTGACCGAAGCGATTGCTAATTATTTGCAAAAATTTATTGTGTACAGAAAGCGGAAGGTATTTGTGGGGAAAAGAAAAATTGAAGACTTGAAAGCGCCGCTGATGAAGCACAAAGAAAAAGAGAAGTTTTTGTTGCCTTGTTCTAATTTGGGCGCAAAGGCAGTCGTAGATTTTTTGGAGAAAAACGAGTTCAACTGGAAAGATGCCATGATGTACCGAACGGTATCGGCTGATCTTTCGGACTTAGAAGATGTCACCTACGATGTATTGGTTTTCTTCAGCCCACTAGGGATTCATTCTTTGTACGAAAATTTTCCGAGTTTTAAGCAAAACGAAACGCGCCTAGCGATTTACGGAAAAACAACCGCAGCGGCCGTCAAGGAAAAAGGACTTACTATCAATATTCCTGCACCCTCACCCGATACGCCTTCTATGACGATGGCACTACAAAAGTATTTGAAGATTTCGAATAAGGACGGTTAACGACGGAGGTTGAACCTACTACGATAAAAAATCGGATTAGCCCAATTGATGGGCTAATCCGATTTTTTGTTACTCACTAACCTAAAAATACCTCGGTGCTACCATCTTTCTATTTTTACTGATTTTGATTTCTTTGCTTTTAGGATAGGTGATCGAAAATCTAAACTCTACCGTTTTGGTCTCGCCCGGTTTTAGCTTAAAATTCCATTTCAGTTTTCCCGTATTTTCAAAATATTGTGCACCCGCAGTTTCCTTCACATCCACACTAATTTCTTTCAGATTCGAAATCGGAATTTGATCCAACAATTCAAAATCAATGGGTTGGCTACGATTATTTTTTACTTTGATCTTGTAGGCAAGTGTCATTTTCTTTTTGCTTTGGAGAAACTGCTTTTTCGTCAACTCTTTCACTTTCGTTCGCTTCACTAAAACTTTTTGATCCCTACCGAGCGAAAGGTCAAGCGTGTCATTGAGGTTGCGTGTATCCAACTGTGCCATCC
>JBCCJE010000943.1:0-2598 GCA_039027925.1 Bacteroidota bacterium | reverse complement strand
GTAACATTAAAATTTTGCCTAACGCTGATTGTTGCTTTAATGATGACCTCGTGTATTTCCAAGAAAAAATATGCTGCCCTCCAAACGGAATACGATACGGCTAACCAACAACTGGGAGAATGCGGAGAAAAGATGAATAACTACATGGCACAGATTTCTGCTTGCCAATCAGATAAAGCCAATCTTGAAGGAGAACTCAAAACGGCTCAAAGTAATCTACGACTGAGAGAAGAACAAATACAAGACTTGAAAGACCAGATATCCGATATTCGCTCCCAACGAGATAAGCAGGTCACTCAACTAGATGACTTGACGACCCTCTCTCAATCCGCCAACGAAAACATCAAAGAAACGCTCGGACAACTGGAGCAAAAAGATAAATACATCCAACTTCTACAGGCTGCCAAAACCAGAGCGGACTCGATCAACTTGGCACTTGCCGTGAATTTGAAAACAGTACTGAAAGATGGTATCGAAGATGACGACGTGGAAGTGAAAGTAGATAAAACGGTCGTCTTCGTGAATCTTTCGGACAAGATGCTTTTCACTAGCGGTAGTTCTAATATGACTCCGAGAGCAAAAGAAGTGCTCGGTAAAATTGCTCAAATCCTCGATTCTCGACCAGACCTAGAAGTGATGGTAGAAGGCTACACCGATAACCGCCCGATCAAGACTAGCTGCATGAGCGATAATTGGGACCTGAGTGTAAAGCGAGCTACCTCCGTAATTAGAGTGTTACAAAATGACTATAACATTGATCCTAATAGATTGATCGCAGCGGGAAGAGGAGAATATAATGCCTTGGCTTCCAATGATACTAAGGAGGGAAGAGCAACCAACCGAAGAACAAGAATCATCATTCTTCCTAAGCTGGATCAGTTTTATGATCTTTTGAATCCTAATTTGGTAAAAGATTAATGCGATACTTCGTATATTTATAACATAACATTTACAAAATAAACAATACGTGAAAGTAGCGTATCGGAAATTGCGTAACAATTTATTTACAAACAGAAATATGATTAGAAGTCATTGAAAATAAGAAAGCAGTTGAACCTCAAAGTTCAACTGCTTTAGAATAAAGTTTAGTTCTAAGAGTATGTCTAAATTTTAACTTCCTGAAAACCAACATTTTATGAACTTGACTTCAAATGCACGCACTCATGTATCTCGATATAATCGTTTGTGAATTTATCGTCAAAACCATAAACTATTGATTTTCAGTTCGTTAAAATTTTAGACATACTCTAACTATTTCCAATCAGGCATCTCTGCATTTTCAAATAAAAGTTCTCGATCTGTGCCGTCCACCTTCATTCGATAAATGTCTTTTTGTGAAATCCCATCATTATTCGTATTTGTGAAAATGATCCAAGCTCCGTCGGGTGAAAAACGAGGATCTAAATCATTAGTGCCATCCACCTTGTCTCCAGACAAATCCAACGGTACAAAACCATTCAAATCTCTGGTCAAAATTCTAGCATCTAGTTGCCTGCCATCGGGAACTTCGTAGCCAGATATATCTTGGGTATAGACCATTCCTGTACCTACCGTCGAAAACATAGGGCCTCCCGTACTGCCAGGGATGTCGGTCAAAAGTGGCTGTACCAGATTTCCGTCCGCATCGTAGAGGTAGATTATAGAGTTGTATAAATTGTCGCCTACCAATCTTGCAATTATTTTGTTATCAATGAGCGTCCAATCACACTCTGCGTAGGTAAATCCGTTGGGAGCTTCGGCAAAAAGTTCCGTACCAGTACCATCGTGATCTACTTTGTAGAGTTTATTTCCGTTCATGTAGAGGAGTTCCTCCCCATCGGGAGACCACGCAAAATCCAAGTCAAAAATATTATCTCCATTGACCGAAATACTGGTTATCTGCTGGGCATCACTCCCATCTCTGTTCATGGTGAAGATATGGGTTTCTAATCCTGAATTGGACAAAAAAGCAATTTTGCTTCGATCGGGATTCATTCGTGGTCGCCAGTTGTTCACCAAGTTATTAGTCAGTTGAATGGCGTTGCCTAATTCGTCAGAAGAAAAAATGTCGTATTTCCCATCGTTCACTCTGGAGAACAAAAACCGATGATCCGGAAAAGGTGCTGTCTCAAAACTCCAAAGTGTTCCGTTCACAGCATCCGCACTACCATCCTTGACGATCACCTGCCAGAAGTATAATTTTCCGTATTCCAAATCCGTGACCTCAAATTCTGGTACAGTCAAATCCTGCGCAATCAAAGCACTTTGGGACTGATCAAAATTAAGTAGCCGAAGATCGTAGCGCAATGGATCACCATCGGGATCGCTCGCTGTCCAACTCAACGATACCGAAGTTCCCAAATCTTTAGCCCCATCGGTAGGTATGGGTGCCGTTGCAGCCAGTGGAGGATTATTAGCCAAAGAATCAGAAATGAGCCTAATCACCGGATTAACGGGATTATCCTGAATGACGGCAAGATTCTCAATCTTAGTCTCAAAGCCCAATTTCTCAATGCGTAGGGTGTAGCTTCCCGTTTTTATATTTTCAAATGCAAACCTTCCTAGTTCATCCGTTTGCAGAATATCTGTAGGCGGATTAGTGGTGATGGTTGCATCCTG
>JBCCJE010000942.1:0-2603 GCA_039027925.1 Bacteroidota bacterium | reverse complement strand
CCCCCCCCCGCCCCCCGCCAGCGGGGGAGAGGCGTCCTGCAAGCTCGTACGCAGTGTAAAAGAATTTAGCAGTATGACCTACCCAAAATTAGAACTAATTACCCTCGCGCTGGCGGGGTAGAAGCATCCTGCAAACTCTTGAATGGTCTGCAAAAATTTAACAGTAGAATCCCCTCGTAATTAGAACGAATCGCCACTCCCCTTTAGATGCTGGGGGTCAGCAGTCGATCGTCACAACACCCCCTTCGTAGATGGAAGTTGTTTGTTATACAAATCCCTTTGTTTTGCCATCTTGATAGATTTTGCCCACGCTTTAAAAATGGCTTCAATTTTATGATGCTCATTTTTCCCTTCCGCTTTGATATTCAAATTGCACTTTGCCGTATCCGTGAATGATTTAAAAAAATGGTAAAACATCTCCGTCGGCATTTGCCCGATCATTTCTCTGTTAAATTCAGCATCCCAAACCAACCAACTTCTCCCGCCGAAATCAATCGCCACCTGCGCCAAACAATCATCCATTGGCAAACAAAACCCGTAGCGTTCGATCCCCATTTTATCACCTAATCCTTTTGCGAAGGCTTCTCCCAAAGCGAGTGCCGTATCCTCAATGGTATGGTGTTCATCAATGTGCAAATCCCCTTTTACTTTTACCTCTAGGTCACAAAGTGAATGCCTTGCCAATTGATCTAGCATGTGATCAAAAAATCCAATTCCCGTTTCGTTGTTAGCTTTTCCCGTTCCATCCAGATTTAATTGAATTTGAATATCCGTTTCTTTTGTGATTCTTGCAACATTACTTTTACGGGGAGGATTTTTTAAGAAAAAATAAATGTCTTTCCATTCAGTTGTCGTCAATGCAATGCTCTTTTTTACTGCCTTAACATTTATATTTTTTTGTGCATCCGTATCGGTGTGAGGTTGACTATCGTTGATGTAAATTCCCTGCGTACCTAAGTTGACGGCTAACTGCATATCGGATAACCGATCACCTACCACAAAAGAATTTTCCAAATCATAATCGCCATTTGTGTAGTGAGTCAATAATGCCGTCCCCGGTTTTCGGGTGGGCGCATTTTCGTGGGGAAAAGTTCGATCAATGATGACTTCCTTAAATGTGATGCCTTCATTTTCTAATGCTTTCATCATCATATTATGAGGAGGATGAAAGGTTGCTTCGGGAAAAGACTCCGTCCCTAGCCCATCTTGATTGGTCACCATGACCAATTCGTAATCCATTTCTTCTACGATGCGCGAGAGATATTGAAATACTTTGGGGTAGAACTCTAATTTTTCCAAAGCATCCAACTGATAATCTATCGGTGGCTCGATGACGAGCGTTCCGTCTCTATCGAGAAAAAGTACTTTTTTCATTCTTCTTCGTTTTATTTTTTGTGACCAGATTTTGTTCTTCGTAAATTTTTAATGATTCGATCAGGCGGTAGTTTTCCTCCTCTAGCCCTACTGTCAGTCTCAGACATCCTGCACAACCAACTTGCTTAGAACGATTTCTAACAATAATCTTACGGCTTACTAAAAATTGGTACAACTGATCGGGATGTGCTGTTTTTACTAGCAGAAAATTAGCGTCGGACGGATATATTTTTTGGATACACGCAAACTTTTGCAGTTCGCTTTCTAGCAAATTTCTCTGGTGGAGGATGGTCTGAATTTGTTGATCGAAAATCTCCTTCTTGGCTAGTGCCTGTAAGGCGGCCCTTTGGGTCAGCTCGTTAATATTGTAAGGCATTTTTACTTTGTTCAGATAGCCAATAATTTCTTCGGCAGCGAACGCAATGCCCAATCTTGCCCCTGCCATTCCGAGTGCTTTTGAAAATGTTTGCAGGACGATCAGGTTGGGATATTTCTCTAAAAGGTCAACGCAAGTTGGATTTTTGGAAAAATCAATGTACGCTTCATCCACTACCACAATGCCGTCAAACTCCCTGATAAGTTTTTCGATTTTCTCAAAATCAAAACTATTTCCCGTAGGATTATTGGGAGAGCAAAGGAACAGAATTTTATCATTCGCTGCTGCTGATTTTAGGATGACGTTGACTTGGGGTTGGAAGTTGTCGTCTAAGTTAATTCGCTTCACATTGATTTCTCCGATACCCGCCGCTACTTGATATACCCCAAAAGTAGGCGGCAAAATGATAACTCCATCTCGTTGGGGTCGGCAAAACGTTTGCATTAACAAGCCAATAATTTCGTCACTCCCATTTCCCAAAAAAATATTCTTGGGTGAAATATTTCTCCATTTCCCGATCTCCCTTTTCAATTCACGTTGCAAAGGATCAGGGTAGCGATTCATGCCATTTTCAAATGGATTTTCGTTCGCATCTAAAAATACTTCAGCACTTCCTTTGAACTCGCTGCGCGCCGACGAGTAGGCAGTCAACTCCAAAATGTTAGGTCGAACCAACTCCGTAATTTCTCTTTTTGAAATACTTTCTCTTTTTGTAACAATACTTTTGGAAGTGCTTCTGATTTTTTCCAATCGCAGCGTCACCGCATTTTTGTGTGCTTCTAGTGCTTCGGCGGCTGCCATCAGTTCTACGGTTCTACCCAAGTTCAAGAGTCCTTCTTCCGTTAATTTTTGG
>JBCCJE010000941.1:0-2609 GCA_039027925.1 Bacteroidota bacterium | reverse complement strand
TGCGATTCCTTTTGCGGTGGACTTCTTGGATGCTTCTACCTCCAACGCCACGATTGTCTCTTGGGTATGGGATTTGGGGGATGGCAATACCTTTGAACAACAAAATCCACTTCACCTCTTTACCAATTCTGCATCCTACGAAGTTTGTCTTACCGTAACCGACGAGTTAGGGCAGACTGATACGGAGTGTAAGCCTAATTATATTACCATCTCTCCATCACCCATTGAAATCACTAACATTGTAATTACAAGTGCACTTTGTGGCAATCATGATGGAGCAATAGATATAACTGTTACTGGAGGTGCTACCCCTTACTTCTATACTTGGAATAATGGTGCTACCACTCAGGATGTAACTGATTTAAGCCCCGGCACATACAACGTTACCATTACCGATACCGATGGCTGTGAGCTCGTTTCTCCGAATTACGAAGTATGGGAAGAACCGTGTATTAGTTTTAATATTCCAAATGATACGACCATTTGCGCAGGTGACTCCATTCAGATTACGACAACTATTCAAAGCTCTAACAGTCCAATTTCGATTCTTTGGAGTCCCTCGACGAGTATTGATGATCCAACTAGCTTGAATCCAACTATCTTCCCGATGGAAACGACGACCTACGCAGTGCAAATATTAGATGCAGATGATAACAGTATATTTACGGGAAGTTTTAATATCAATGTCCAAAGCTATCTGGACTTTGGGTTACTTCAATTTTCCAACGCTCCGCTCTGTGCGGCAGATACCCTAGAACTCTACGCCAATCTGGGGACTACTTTCTCGTGGACGGGCCCTAATGGCTTTATCTCCAACGAAGAAAACCCAACCATCAATAATGTAACCGAAATGGAATCAGGCATCTACAGCGTGACCATCACGGACGATTTTGGGTGTACTGCCGCCGCTAGTACCGATGTATTTATTGATGAGGATTGTGTGTGGCCGGGAGATACAGATACCAACATGGTGGTCAATCATTTTGACTTACTGAATATTGGATTGGCCTTTGGCTCGGTGGGGCCGACTCGCCCAAATGCTTCCTTCGATTGGTTTGGACAGCCCACCGTGGATTGGACCCAAAGTACGCCTTCTACTGGTGTAAATTACAAACACGTGGACACCGACGGAAATGGAATCATCGAGGCTGCTGATACCACAGCAATCACTCAAAATTTTGGGCAAACGTATAATTTTAACGACGACTATATTTACCATCAGTTTACGAATTATCCTCCCGTGGATGACGCAGTACTGACTACCCCATTTTACGTAGCACCCGATACCCTGATTGAGGGCGAAACCATTGCGCTGGATGTCATCCTCGGAGACATGAGCAATGTGGTGCAAGGGCTTTACGGTATCGGATTCAGTATCGAATACGATAGTTCGGTGGTAGTTCCGGGTACTGCTACCATTGATTTTTCCAATGGCTGGTTGGGTACACTCGGTACGGAGGCCATAGCGATACAATTTGATTTTCCGGTACCAGGAAGAATTGACGCAGCCATTACTAGAATTGATGGAATAGAAATAGATAGCTTTGGTCTCTTCGGAGAATTTATCATTACGCTCGAAGATGACATTTTGCTTTGGGATAGTCAAGCAGAAACGAGGGGTCCCGAAAATACCATCAGTACCGAATTTGCGATAACCAACTATCACCTAATTAATTTTTCCCAGGAAGAAATTCTAGTCAACGGTATGACGACGACTTCGACTATTGACGGAACGACTAGTCTTTCGCCAATCGAGTTGAATCAGTTAGTTGAAATATATCCTAATCCCGCCCGTGATTTATTTTTTATCGCTTCGCAAAATCTGAAAATTGAGCACGTAAAAATCTACGCGGCAACGGGGGAGCAAAGAGCATTATCGCGTGCTCAAGATCAGGTACTAGAGTTTTCAACTACTAATTTTTCGAATGGCATTTACTTCGTAGAAATCTTTACTGACCAAGGCGTAATAACGAAAAAGCTAAGCATCATTCGTTAATGCTGCTACCTATGCGTTTTGGGAAAAGCTAAAACTATTATGCAAATAGAAACGGAGTTGCCGCATGATCGGTAGCTCCTTTTTTTATCGTTGGCCCCATAACTTTTGCTAGTACTTTTTGCCCTGCAAATTAGAGATGAATAGCAGATTACAAATCGTCAAAATCCCAGAGGGATGATACAATGGGTAGGTATAACTTACAGTCAACAAGGTAGAATCAGCTACATTCATTTTAGAAATGTTGTTGGGAAAAGTTCCTCACTATCGGGAGGTGTTCGTTGACGAGGGCGATATTGATATGCTGAAAATTCTAAAGATTTTAAAGAAAAATAATTTTGATAGGGTCTTGATTCCCGACCATACCCCAAAGATGATGTGCGATGCGCCTTGATATTCGGGCATGGCGTACGCAATGGGATATATGAAAGCCGCCATGAGGATTTTTGGGGGAGGGATAGCATATCTTGTAATTGTCATAACTGACAAGTAGGCAGATGCCGTCCCTCTGGGACTTTGACGATTTATAAATATATTGTTATGACGCTACCGAGGTGTCGTCCCTCTGGGACTTATCAGGTTCTGGGACTACCTAAAGAGCACCAGAGGTGTGGCA
>JBCCJE010000940.1:0-2616 GCA_039027925.1 Bacteroidota bacterium | reverse complement strand
GCGCTGGATCAGAATTCTAAATATCCCTAACAATGATCCTCCAAGTAGCAAAACAAATAAAAGGTATGCCCACCAAGTCTGGTACCACGGAGGTCGGATGGTAATTTTTAGTGTGGTGGGTTGCTCATTCCATACCCCATCGTTGTTGGATGCTTTCACCTTGAAAGTGTAGTTGCCGGGAGGGATATTCGTGTACGTAGCCGTATTGTTATTTTTTCCATCCCGCCATCGAGAATCGTAATTTTCCAGTTTGAAAAAATATTGATTCTTGGATGCTTGGGAGTAGTTGAGTGCCGCAAATTCGATAGCAATGTCATTTTCATCGGCAGCTAATGAGACGGCTCGACCTTCGAGTTGTTGTCTAATTTCTTGGGGACTGATGCTTTCGGGATCGTTGGTTTGGATAGTCAAATCGGTAATGTAAACGGGCGGAACCAACGTATTGTGCTGAATATCTTTGGGGTTGAAATAGTTATAGCCATTGATACCTCCGAATAAAAAAGTGTTATCCTTAGTTTTATAACAAGCTCCTCGCGTAAACTCTCGCGCCTGCAAACCATCTGCTAGATCAAATACCCGAACCTCCTGTTTTGCTAAATCAATCCTCGCCAAACCAGCATTGGTGCTCACCCAAAAAACTTCCGATGACTCCTCCAAAATTCCGTACACCACATTGCTAGGTAAACCATCCTTGGTAGTCAGTAGCTCAAATTTATCACCGTCCAGATCATCCAACCGATTCAATCCCCCTCCGTCGGTGGCTATCCACAATCTATCCTTGGAGTCGAGGTACAAGTCATTGATTCCATTTCTGACCAATCCTTGTGCTACCTCCGTGTGGTATTTATAAGTTTTCACCTCTTGTAGAGTGTAGTCATCGGCGAGTTGGACTCTATCTAGTCCGCCATCTTCCGAGCCTAACCACACGTAACCCTTAGGGTGAGATGCTATGGCGAGTATTTTATCCAAAGAAATAGAATTGGCATTGGCCGACGGCACGAAGTGATAAAATTGCTCGGTGTCGGGCACGTACAAGTCCATGCCAATGCGATGGGTAGCTATCCACATATGATTGAAGGCATCACGGTGTAGCCGCATGATATCATTTCCCGAAGGGGAGTTGATATTGTCGGGATCGTGGACGATATTGCGAAATTCGTTTTGTTTATTTTTGATAAATAGTCCTTCGCCCCAAGTACCAATCCAAAGCTGATCTCGATGATCCGTGGCGATGTCCACAATTTCTTTGCTGCCGAGTGGAGGGTCAGAACTAGGATTGTAATTTTTGATAAAAAGTTGATCCTCCGCCTTGTCAATAAAACTCAATCCGCCTCCGTCGGTCCCTACCCACAGATTGCCCGATTCATCTTCCGCAAAAGAACTGACCAGCCCGTAGCTCAAATTCAGTTTGGACTCTGGCCCGTCGGTGATGTGATTAAATTTTTGCTCAAACGGATCCACCTTATTGATACCGCTTTTGAACAGTCCCACCCAAAGCGTTTGCTGCCGATCTTCAAAAATACACCAGACCGAATTATTCTGAATACTGTAATGATCTTTAGGATCGTAGGTAAAATTTTGAATGGCTTTGGTTTGCGTGTCAAACAAAAAAAGTCCGTTGTTTTCGGTACTGATCCACAGCTTTGCATCCTGTGATTCTACGATGGAAAGCACGGTGTACGTTCCAATGGCTCGTTGTAATACCTCATCAAAAACTAACCGACGTTCGTCCTGTAAGAAGCAAGCGATGCCCTGCTCTGTTCCCAACCACAGTTTGTTATCTTGACCTTGATGAATAGTTCTGGCAGTAATTTCTTGCGGAAACCCCTCTAGCTTAGTAAATAGTTCTTTTTCTTTATGAAATAAAAAAAATCCTCCGTCCCAGTTGGCTATCCAGATGATTCCATCCTTATCCTGCGTGATGGCGCGTACGTGATTGGCACCAATCGTATTTTTTTTATCTGCTTCGAAGAAAAAATGATGAAGGGTTTGTTTTTTTCTGTCCCATAGCTTTAGTCCATTTTCTTCTGTCCCCATCCAAAGATCACCGTCCCGATCTTCGTACAAGGTGTGAATGATGTGATCGGAAATAGGAGCTTTGATATTGGTATGAATCGGAATGAATGATTGATTATAGATATTAAATTGGCTCAGCCCTCCTCCCAACGTACCGATCCAAAGATTACCCTCCGTGCCTGCATATAGGCAGCCAATGGCGCTGTTGGATAATCCTTCCTCCTCGTCCAAGTGATGAAAGTACGATTTGAACTCCACCCCGTTGTACTGATTCAGACCGTGCTGTGTACCAAACCAAAGAAATCCCTTAGCATCCTGCACGATAGAGGTAATCGTATTTTGAGAAATATCACCTTCGGGACGGAAGAATTTTACATCCTGACTGATCCCAGTATGATGAATAATTATACTCCAAAAAAATAACAGCAGTATCCTCTTCCTAAACATTGTTTTTACGAAAAGATTATGATATTCCCTTTTTGACAAAGAGAATGACGATGACACAAAAGCGGAAAGTTAGATGAGTTTTGAAAAAAGAATGGAAACTAAGGAATGAAAGGCTAATAAATTAAACAACTTGGCTGTTTTTTTTACCTTTTT
>JBCCJE010000939.1:0-2627 GCA_039027925.1 Bacteroidota bacterium | reverse complement strand
TGATGCTAAGCGAGTAGTACAGAAATCTAGTACCCTCCTTTGATAACCCAACCCTTTTCTAGCTTTCGAACGAGTAAAACCTCTAGCTCATCTTCTAGGTAATCATCTCCATCCTCATCTTGTAATTGCTTTGTTATAAAAAAGAAATCCTCCGCCTTTGGAAGGTAAAAATCGGGAAAGGTAACCTCTTTGAATTTTTCCTTAAACTCATCGGGTGTAAAAACCTGAGGATGATAGTCGGTCAAATAATGTTGGTATGTCTTGGTAGAGTCACTAATTATAACCTCCAAAAGTTCGCAAATCTCACCTTCTACTTCAGCAAAAGCAATGATCTCATCATCCATACCGAATAATTCATCGTCAAACATGGATTTGAATTGGTCACAATCACCTGCAAAAATTGTTTCCATAATATTTAGTGAAAAAACCAATGCTTCCGTTTTGAGGGAAGTTGGCCGTTGAGCAGCAGACAGATAACAAAAAGTAAAAATGCAAATAACTACTAAAATCGAATTACGGATACGCTTTTTTTTCATAATTTAACTTTTCTTGTAATGACGCTACATTAGCGAAGAAGGTTGTAAATTATTCATCGTTCTTAGCTCAACTACCAAATATTGATAAAAAATGAAAAGACGAGACTTCCTCACGACCACCATTGCGGCAGCTAGCACCTTGTGGCTACCGCTCGCTTGCCAACCTAAAAAAACGACTACTGCTCCAAAAGGTAAAGATCAAATTGGAGTAGCATTGTTAGGGCTAGGTACTTACAGCACCTACAACTTAGCCCCTGCGCTACAAATGACCCAACATTGTTATCTCGCTGGTATCATCACGGGGAGTCCTGAGAAAGTACCCAAGTGGAAAAAGAAGTATAATATCCCAGATGGTAATATTTATAATTACGACAACCTGCACGAGATAGCCAACAACGATGACATAGATGTGGTGTACGTCGTCACGCCTACGGGAACGCACGCGCGTTTTGCGATAGCGGCGGCAGAGGCGGGCAAGCACGTCTGGTGTGAAAAGCCGATGGCGATGAATGTTCAGGAATGCCAATCCATCATAGATGCTTGTGAGAAAAATAAAGTCCAACTCACCATCGGCTACCGTATGCTACACGAACCCAATACCCAAACCTTAATCTCCTACGTAGCGTCCCAACCCTT
Source organism: Bacteroidota bacterium (assembly GCA_039027925.1). Lineage (GTDB taxonomy): Bacteria > Bacteroidota > Bacteroidia > Chitinophagales > Saprospiraceae > CAJQQY01. Next base: position 1,455 of record JBCCJE010000939.1, on the reverse strand, counting down.
TGGGGCTATAACTAGAGTAGATGCTCAGGCTTGCTACGCTGGTAACGGTGGCAGCGGTTGGCGATTTCAAAAAGAAATGGGGGGCGGTGCCTTGTATGACATGGGTGTCTATACGGTCAATGGTATGCGCTACGCTACGGACCTTTATCCTAAGCGGGTATTATCTGCGAAACAGTACACTAATCGCCCGAAGCTATTTAAGGAGGTGGACGAAACGACGGAGTATGTCTTGGAGTTCGAAAATGGGCTAAAAGGATACGGCAAAACTAGCGTAGGCGAAAGCGGCAACATCTTAAAAGTAACCTGCGAAAGGGGCTATTATCAGCTAAGTCCCATGCAATCTTACTCGGGGGTACAAGGAAAAAGAAGCGATGGCGTACTGCTCGATCAACCCATCGCTAACCAACAAGCTAAACAGATGGATGATGACGCATTAGCATTGTTACAAGGTAAGCCCATGATGATTAGTGGAGCGGAAGGATTGAAAGATATCCGAATCATTGAGGCGATTATCCAATCGGCAGAGCGAGGAGAGGTGGTTGAGATTTGATTGGGATTTTGGAGGTGTAGGAAGTTGTCTTTGTTATTACTTGATACTTTGTTTTTTTTAACTGCTTATCACCATGCTTTGAGAACTTCGTGGGATAGCAAATAAGTAAAGCAAAAGTTCTTAAAGCCAACAAACGCTCCATAATTTGGCTTTAAGAACACTTACATTCCCGCTTTCTCAGCCGACGAGGTTCTCAAGGCATGGTGCTAAGTAGTTACGTTTTTTTAAAAAAAATATCGTTATGAAAAATATTTTCATTTTAGGCTTTGTGTCAGTTGCTATTTTATCTTGTTCCAGAAAATACCAGAATTTGACTACCTACGAAGGAGATTTAGCAATTAAGTTAATAGCATTAGGTAGTTCTTATTTGGTCATCAATGAGCATGGGGATACAACTGCTAATTTATTGGATGCTATAGATCCTTCGGATGGTATAGATAAGGGAGAGGAGATTATAATAAATCATTTTAAAATTCTAAAAGAACATGATCTCATTGATTTACCTATGATAGATATAAATTTTGACCCAAACTCTAACTCCATGTATTCTGTTTTTTTTTCACCAGAAGAATATGAGAAAATAAAGGATTTTCACCACTTCACATTAGAAAAAGAGGGTATGAAATTAAGACTAAAATTTACAGGTACTGAGGTTTCAAAAGGTAAAATAAAGGCACATAAAATTCTATCGGTCAAAAAAATACCAGGTAGGACTATTATTCTTAAGTGATATTAGTCAGCGGTTTCTTATATAGATATATGTCGTCCCGCTGGGACTCTTAAAATATGTTCATGGATTGTTTTAACCTACCCATGTTTTGTCCCTCTGTGACTTCTAGATACAAAAAGTCCCAGCGGGACAAAATATGGGTAGGAAAAAAAGGCGAATCAATAGCTTTTGAGTC
>JBCCJE010000938.1:0-2632 GCA_039027925.1 Bacteroidota bacterium | reverse complement strand
TGTAATTTATTATTAGCTCATTCCTTAGATTAAGTCAGATAAAAAAGTCCAGTCTCCGTTGAACTATTTATCTCCCTCTTTCGTAAAATCCTCAATAAATTTTAAGGGAAAATCCCCCGCTGAAGATACTTGAAGTTTCATGCTAATATCAGTATTTTCGCACTTCTTTTTTACTCACTATATTTCTTTAAATTTTAATTCATGGAAACGACAGGTACTTCCAAAAAACGACGCACGGAGATTGCGGACATTTTTAAAAATCCTACTCTCGGAGAATCGGTTTTAGTCAAAGGCTGGGTAAGAGCATTTCGCTCCAACCGATTTGTAGCATTGAACGATGGTTCCACTTTCAATAATCTTCAAGTTGTTTTGGATACTCATAATATGGATCAGGAGGTTTTAAAATCTGTTGGTTTTCATGCTTGCCTTGCCGTTACTGGTAAGTTGGTGGCATCTCAGGGTGCTGGACAAGCGGTAGAAGTTCAAGCTGAAACTGTAGAAATTTTGGGGGACAATAACTTGGACGAATATCCTTTGCAGGCCAAAAAACAATCCATGGAGTTCCTGCGGGAAAAGGCGCACTTCAGAATGCGGACGAATACCTTTAGTGCTGTTTTTAGAATCCGTCACGCCGTTGCTTATGCGATCAATAAATATTTCCACGACCGAGGATTTTACTACATGCACACCCCGATTATCACGGGGAGTGATGCGGAAGGTGCGGGTGAGATGTTTCGAGTGACTACCTTCGAACCAAATAAAGCCCCAATCGGAGAAGATGGTAAGGTGGATTTCAGGGAGGACTTCTTTGGTAAAGCGACCAACCTAACCGTATCGGGGCAGTTGCAAGCAGAGATTGGAGCACTAGCGATGGGGAAGGTTTATACTTTCGGACCCACTTTCCGCGCCGAAAATTCTAATACTTCTCGGCATCTTGCGGAGTTTTGGATGATCGAACCAGAGGTTGCGTTTTATGATATTTATGATGATATGGATTTGGCGGAAGGTTTTTGCAAATATCTCATCAACTATATTTTAGATAACTATCCCGACGATTTGGCTTTCCTAGACAAACGCATTCAAGATTTAGAAAAAAATATGAAGAAGGAAGATCGTCGTCCGATGAGCTTGATCGAGACCTTGCGATTTGTGGTGGATAACGACTTTGAGCGCATCACCTACACCGAGGCTGTCGATCTATTGAGAAGTTCGAAACCTTACAAAAAAGGAAGATTCAAATTTCCCGTTGAGTGGGGTACGGATTTGCAATCCGAACACGAGCGATGGCTGGTGGAGAAAAAATTCAAAAAGCCAGTCATCGTAGTGGACTATCCGAAAGACATCAAGGCATTTTATATGCGTATGAATGATGACGAAAAAACGGTAGCAGCTATGGATGTGCTTTTTCCGGGGATTGGAGAAGTCATCGGAGGATCGCAAAGAGAAGAGCGACTAGATTATCTGAAAAAGCGGATGCAAGAAATGGACGTTCCCGAAGAAGAGCTATCGTGGTACCTTGATTTAAGAAAATTTGGAGGTGCTCCGCACGCTGGATTTGGTTTGGGCTTTGAGCGCATGATTCTTTTTATCACGGGTATGAGTAATATTAGGGATGTGATTCCATTTCCGCGAACGCCCGGAAATGCGGAATTTTAGCGATACGTACGATGGTTTTTTTAAAAAAAATAATTGACACTAAGTCTCAAAGACACAAAGTTTTCTGACCATGCTTGAAATAAAAAATTTGACCAAAACCTACCGTAGTGGTAGCCGATCACTTACGGTACTGGATAATGTAAGTTTTAATATTGAAGCTGGAGAAACATTTTCCATAGTCGGCCCTTCGGGAAGTGGAAAAACTACTTTGCTGGGGCTTTGTGCAGGATTGGATAGAGCATCGGGAGGATCAGTTATTTTAAACGGAATTACATTGGATAACCTGAGTGAAGATGAACGCGCCGCCGTCAGAAATGAACACGTCGGTTTTATTTTTCAAAATTTTCAATTGATTCCTACTTTGACGGCATTAGAAAATGTGATGATTCCGATGGAACTTAAAGGTGAAAAAAATGTTGCGCAGAGAGCCACGGAACTCCTCGAAAAAGTAGGACTAGGGGGGCGCAAGAATCACTACTCCTCGCAGCTTTCAGGTGGAGAGCAACAACGGGTCTCCTTGGCTCGTGCTTTTTCTAATGATCCAAAAATTCTTTTTGCGGATGAACCTACCGGCAACTTGGACGAAGAAACTAGCCAAAAAGTAGAAGCCTTGTTATTTGATTTGAATAAAGATGCAGGTACTACGCTGGTGTTGGTGACACACGATTTGGAGTTGGCAAAAAAAACGCAGAAGGTGATTAAGTTGCGAGGTGGAAAATTGGACAATTAATTTTTTTAAAACACTTGGTGGAGTTCAATTTGTAAAAACGTTGTTACAAAAGTTTGCGCCCTTTCGAAAAAATCGGAAGGGCGCACGCAATTTAGCAAACAAGATTTTTGGGATGCGATTTTTGGGATGAATCTGCATAATTTTTTAATCTCATTTGTTGAATGTCCTGATACCGAGTTGAACTGATGTAGTTGCACCTGACATCAACAGTTCATCGGTATTATACTTTTGAAAAAAGTCATTAAC
>JBCCJE010000937.1:0-2640 GCA_039027925.1 Bacteroidota bacterium | reverse complement strand
CGTGTAGCCAATTGACTTGGAGGTCACCATTCAATTTTTCGTCGGTAGCTACCAGTTTTTCTTTTCCAAAATCCATCTTAATTTTTAATCGGTTGGGTTTGACCGTTTCTACTTTTAGCGTTTTGGAAAAATCTGCGCCACCCACTTTTACAACTGCTCGCCAATTGCCCGTAGCGTCCTCCGAGTTGGTGGCGGTGTGCAATGCGTACACCTTGTTAACATTGTCGAGTACGGTTCGTTTTTCTTTCAGTTGACCACGGGCATCGTATAACTCAAAAGTTACAGGATGATTGGGAGGTAGATTTCCAGCTTTATCCTCCAGAACAAAATTCAGGTAAATCGAATCTCCTGGTCGCCAAACTCCTCGCTCTCCGTAGAGAAATCCTTTGAGTCCTTTTTGGGCGTAAGCACCACCCACATCGAAGCGACTTAATGGTAAGGAGTTTTGGTCAAATAATTTTAGATAGCCCCGTTGGTTATCTTTTTTCGCTACGACGACGAATGGAGCTTCATCAAATTCAGTCGCAGCCATTCCGTTATTATCGGTCATGGTTTTCGTAATGATCTGCTGCTGATAATCGTAAAATTCCAAATCCACGTGATCCATCGGCATCGTCGTTCGCAGGTCAGTTACCGCTAGCATGTACTTTCCGTCAGCTCCTTTTTTTGCCAAAATTCCCATGTCGGAAGCTAGGACATTTCTACGTCGGAAGCGATCGGAATTGTAGTAAGCAGGGTAGCAGGGGTCGTTGCGATGATCGTACCGATAGCCTTCGTAGTTATAGCGGTAGATATTCCAGATGGAATTGAATTTTTTACCATCATTTTCCGCAAAAGGATTTTCCGGGATTGTATTGTTACCACTAGCATTTTGATCTTTGGGAGAACAACCATAGGAAGCATACTCAGGACGAAATCCAAGACTCACTTGGTAGATGGCGTGGGGGTCATCATTGATGAGTTCACTCAAATCCAAGGCGTAGCGTGACCACGAAGCAGACTGAGCATCGGCATTGATTTCGGCAAGGCGCACTTGTTTTTGCATGATGATACGTCCAACTTGGTTCAAGCTGTATTGACCATCTACTTCGTTATTTTGTAAAAATTGTAGGATGTTGTTATTGAATACTTTTAAAACTTCCACATCTACGTAATTCAAATTCACCGCATCAAAAGGAAACATCAAACCATTCGAATTGGGCATAATCACCCCATTGCCAACAAGCCGTACCCGTGGCTTCATTTGCTCGAATACCAAATCCCATTCACTAGATTTTGCCATTTTGTATCCAGCCGCACTTTGGATGCCCGCCGTTGCTTTGACGGTCATCGTACCAGCACCTTTGCTTTGGGGGTAAATTTTCACCTCACTCCCATCAATCAAGTAGTTGAGTTTTCCGTTAAAATCTTTAATGGAGATCAGTCCTTTTAAATCCTGAGATTTTTTAATGGGATCAGAAAAATATAAAATGATGTGAGGCTTGTCCCCTTTGACGACTTTGGCATCCATGATTTTAAATTCCCCCAAAGGTGGTATTTCTACTTTTTGAGAACTTCGCTTATCCACATCTAGTGGTTTTCCATCCCAAAATACTTCTACTTCTCCCACTTCCTGACCTCGTTGAATGTTTTCTACTGTGAAATTATGTTTGATATTACCTTCGAGGTGTTGCCACGAGATAGGTAGTTCTTTACCGTTTTGTTTGGCAGTTACGATTTTTTCTACCTCCACATTATCGGCTACGTCGGCAGTTTTTAACCAACCTTTTAGCTGTTTCTTTTTTTCGTTGCCCGATGGATCATTTTTCAATCCCTCGACGGAGACATAGTAATGTTGTTCTTGGGTGTAAAAATTAAATTCAAAGGTTTTTGCGTCCGCAGGTAATTTTTCAAAAATTTTACTCAACGCCACTTTCCCCAAGTATTTTTTATTGGAGGGTAAATATTCATTGGGCTGAAATAAAATTGTCTGAGTATTGACCCAAGTCGCCGTTCCTTCGATAGAAGGCTTGAAGGAGATGACATCCTTTTCGACTTCACTCCCAACGAGATCATTATCTACCGACATGGTCAACTGTACCCGAATGGGCGTTGCCTTGGAGATAGACCCCGAGGTGTAAGAATATACATAGTTAGCGATGGACTCGGTGATTTCCTTAGCATCGGTACTCTGATCGCACGAAGAAAATCCAAAAAGTAAAAGTATGGTTACAAAAAACAGGGAAGGGATACTTTGGTGTTTCATTTTACGAAGTATTTTGGTTGTTGATGGAAGAAGATTAAAGATAGTAGTTTTATTCATTCCTGAAGCAATTTGTTGTTAAACCCATTTTTAAATATGGCTACAAATTATACCTTTTATCGGCTACTGCCGACACTCAAATAGTATTTGAAGGAGTTGATCTAGCATTCGTTTGGAGCTACTGTTTTTTTTTTAACGGAAAAAAGCAGAATTGTTTTCGAATGGGAGAGGGGAAGGGGCTACTTCTGCGGGGCAATGTCGTTGACATAGGGGAAGATGGCCGACGGAAAATAACTGGATAAACTTAAAAAAAGGGAGGATGCTTGGTGTGGGCATCGCCCTTTTGGGGTTAATAATCGTGGTCATTACTTTAATGACGGTAGTTTTTAGCGTAAAAT
>JBCCJE010000936.1:0-2658 GCA_039027925.1 Bacteroidota bacterium | reverse complement strand
CACCAAAAACACAAGTCAATTTTCGAGTAGCTTGATAAATTTTCTAGTTCGATTTTAATTTTCCGTAGCTGAAGGGATAATTACCAAAGTGATTTTTTGAAGTAAAAAATCTAGTGTGATAAATGGGATTGATAAGCTAATAATTAGGAAGAATGGATCGGATGGTAAAGTCTTTTTTTATCAAAAATTTTTAGCATCCGAGAAATTGGTTTTTACAAAAGGGGGTCTTTCATTGCTTAAAGATACGCATTTAGAGAGAAACGATGCCTAAAGATTAAAGTTTGCAAAATTAGTTACCTTTCATAAAGAAATTTGGCTGGAAAATGAACATATCAAAAAAAAACATCCCGAATTTTACGTAACGAAAATTCGGGATGATACTGAATAGCTCTACCGTAGCAATGCACGGTGGACAAGAAATTTGATTAGTTGTTGTTTCGCATACCCTGTCGCCGCTTTTGTCGTTCTCTTCGTTTTTGCCTCCAGACATCTAGGATAGAGGTTCTGAATTCTTTTTCGGCTACCGTTAGCATGGCTAACTTTCGCACAGAGAGCTTTTGTTTCATTTCGTTAAAAAATGCTTTTTTTAAGTCCAGTATTTCCTGATCTCTCTTAAACGTATTCAGGAGGTGCGTCTCCAGTTCTGCGTCAGTCATGTTTTCCAATTGCTTTTTATGCTTGTATTTTTTATTGGTAGCTTCTTTATCTTCTTGGTATTGATTGTAAATGGGCCAAAAAATTTCGGCCTCTTTCGGAGTCAACTCCAATTTTTTAGTGATAAATGCAACTCGCTGAGCTTCCAACTGCTGCCGTCTAGCTTCCCTACCCTGTTGAGCCAAAGCACTCCAAGTAACTGCAAATAACAATACAACTGCAAAAATGTGTTTTTTCATATTATTAAAATTTGTTAAATTCTTAAAGAAAAAAATAAAATATCTCAACTCAATAATTTGTTCCTCCCTCTCCGAGGTTTAGCAGAACTGTTAAGCTCTATGACTCTTGTAAGGTTTTGCGACAGACCTCTCTTCCTGAGGTTTTGGGACAGGCATCACTCATCATTCTTTTCTCCCCAAAATTTTATAATAAATCCTCCAACTCCTCCTCGCTAAAATCATCAAGTATTTCGTCCATGTATTCGTCAATAGTTTCTTCCGTAAAATTGACATTAGAAATATCCTCTACATCAATACCGACTACCAAATCTAATAATTCGTCTTCCTCAAAATCTTGAATATGAGTCAAGACATATGTCTCGGCTTCTTCTACTGAAATATTGGCTAGACTCATATTATCTCCCGAAGCCATGTCCAACACAAAAAATGTAGCGACCGCCAGCAAGACAAATACTCCAAATCCAACTGCTACCTTTGGCTGAAGGATTAAGCTCAATTTTTCCCACAGTTGATCTACCCAACTCGTTTGTGCGGTTGGTTGAGATGATCCTGCTAACTTATCCTCGGCAATGTTGAGTTGGCTCATCACCTCCTTTTGCATAGTTGCGAAGTACTGATCTGGAATCTCAAATGGCTCTTGCTTTTTTATTTTAGCAAGCGAAGGTGCCAACTGCTCCAACTCTGCTTGAATTTCTTGCTTATTATTTTTCATAAAAAATGTTTATTCAACCGATTGGTCTAATATTAAATTTTTCCCTTAGCCACTTCCTCTTTTATGTACTGTTCTATCTTTTTTACCGCATGATGATAAGACGCCTTCAATGCACCTACGGAAGTTTTGAGGACATCAGAAATAGCTTGGTAGGACATTTCGTCGTAGTACCGCAAGTTAAAAACCAGCTTCTGCTTGTCGGGCAAAATGGCTACAGCGTTCTGTAAAATCATTTGGGCAGCATCCCCATCGAAGTAAGTATCTGCGCTCAAGCGATGCGCTACCCTCAGGGCTTCATCATCTATCGAGGTAGTTACCTTTCTCTTTTTTTTATTCAAAAAAGTAATCGTCTCATTGGTAGCAATTCGATAGAGCCAAGTGTATAATTGGGAGTTGCGTTCAAATTTTTGAATATTCCTAAATACTTTTATAAAGGTATTCTGCATCACGTCATTGGCATCATCATGTTCTTTTACCATCCTGCGAATGTGGTGGTACAGTCGCTCTTGGTATTTGGACATCAACAGTTTAAACCCACGTTCGGGATTATTCCCTTTTTGAAGCAAGTCCAAAATCTCTTCGTCAGAAATGGTTGTGGTAGAATGCTGCAATGCTGTGATTTTAATTTTTAGACTTTCAGCCCATCAGTTGGTTTAAAGGAAAATGGCATTTATTTAAAAAACGAAATTGACGTTCCATTCAGTTGCCAAAATAAAAAACGGTGTTAGGAGATCAAGCTGCTAACACCGTTTTTTTTATTTTTTTTACTAAAATTTAGCGACTAGTTTCTAATCCATTCACGTGATTAATTTTTGTGATGATAGCTTCCACCCTCCTATTCTTGGCGCGTTGTGCTTCGGTTCTGTTTTCGTTGATGGGCTGTTTATCTCCCATACCAACTGCCTCGATGCGAAGCGGCTGAATAAATTTTTTATATACCAAATATTCTTTGATGGCATTAGCCCGATCCTCTGATAATTTTTGCAAAGCTAACTTATCACCCTGATTATCAGTATACCCTTCGATACGAATGGAAACCGTCCAATTTTCTTT
>JBCCJE010000935.1:0-2659 GCA_039027925.1 Bacteroidota bacterium | reverse complement strand
TACCTTTAATTGGAAAAGCTAATTTGAGGGAAGGAGAATCTAATTTCAGAATAGAAATTATATTCTCCTTCCCTCAAATTAGCTTTTCCAATTAAAGGTACAGAGTAAAAATCTTCGCTACCTTTTGGTAAGTAGTTAATGTATTGTTTCTTTTGTGTGACGGTGAGCCCAACCACTTTACTAAGTTCAATGACTTGAATTTCTCCCCCTTCAAAGTCTCCATCTCCTAGATTTTTAATGGAAAATTTAATTGCTCCTTTCTCGTGAGCAGAAATGTAACCATCTCCATCTTGATCTACTACTTGCACATTGCGATGCTGAAGTTCTACAAAACCTTTTGCAAGTAGTAAGCTCTTTCTATCCCATGCTTTAAGGTGGATTTGAGACTTTTTCCTTTTTTTTCCTCTAGTTAAATTACCCACTAAGACATATTCGTTTTTGGGTGTTCGTAAAAAATGTACTGCTACGAATTCTGATTTTTTGCTAAATACCAATTCCTTTTTTAAAAATGGATCTTCGGCAGTCAGTTCATTCCAGAGTAGTAATAAAGTTTTAGGATAGAAATTTCCAAAGCCTTTTGGAGTGGAGCGTATTGTCATCCAGTAAATTCCTTCGGGAGCTTCAAGCAAGGTAGTAGCCCGTTCATCTTCTTTCTGGTTGTATTTTCCTAAAACCTTATCTTTTCTATTAAATTTTAGCTGGTGCATCCAAGCATCCTGATCTACATTAGACTCCCAAGTTTCTCCTGCCAACAATAAATCTCCCCTGACAGAACGGTTACTATGATGAAGTACTTCTCCTACGTCATCACCTAATAAATCCAAACCATATTCCTTTCCGTACTGATCTACCTCAACCCACCAAATATTACCTTCGGTTCTTTTGGAGTAGGTATTTCCACAGACCCAAATCCTTCCATCGTTCCCTTTTTCCATCCCTACTAGATTTTTAGAAATCCCTTTAGCTATTGTTGTTTCGTAGGCTACTTTTTTTCCATTCCAGTTGAGCAACCACGCACTATCATCGTATGTTCCCGATACTCCTCCGATCAAAGCTGTACTATTATCTGTCCATACTATTTCCAAAAACTCATCTTCAAGATTAGAGCCCAACACAGTATCTCGTAATAATGATAATGATTCATCTTGCCAATTTAACTCAACCAACCATCCATTCTTCCCATCTATCAAGCCTTTGTTGGTATAGCCTACAGCGTATAAGCTATAATCTCCATATACAACTGCCTTGAGGGCTTCATCACCAAAATTGGCGAGTTCCATGCGATCTAGAACTTCACCATTTTCCGAGTTAATTATTATAATTAAACCATCTCTTTGGGTTCGTTTATTAGCCACTTCTCCTACGAGAGCTATGTTACCATCGGGCAGCCAAATTGCGTCGTGTACTTTTTCGGAGGACTTTTTCCCTTTGGGGAGATAGCTTTTTTCCCACAAAGAATGAATCTCCTGTTGGGATATAGATAACAAAGGGAGCAAGCAGAGCAACATACCAAGGAGGTTTTTCATATTTATGCTTTAGAAGATTAAGAAAAGTAAGCTGTGTTATCCCGATTGGATACTTATTATTTTAGTAGGCAGATTCTATCTTAACTCTAGAAAGTAACCAGCGTATTAGTGTTTAGCTTAATTAAAAATAATTGCATGTGAAATTAATTTATTTTAATCAATGAATTATAATTATTCATCACTTACTTTCTAGCTGTACAGTAATATCTTCCATAATCTTAGCTGTAACTAATGTACCTACTGGGATTTCTACATTCCTACCTTTTACAAAAATTCCAACTACGGCAAATGGGATTAGCAAAGGAGTTCCCATGATAATTCCTACGGTAGGAATTACCAGACTTGTACCCAAGGCTAATCCTTTGCGGTTTCTACCTTTGCGGGATACTTTTACACTTTTGATAGGGATACGTTGCCCATCTATTGTGAGTACATTGATCCCCTCTAACTCTAGCTTGGCGCCTTTTCCAAAAATACCAGCTCGTTTGGCACGTGTCACGATTCCCTCTGCGTAAGTACCCGAACTGACTACTGTTTTTCCTTTGACCTTGACATCTAGTAAGACCATCATTTCTATTACATTATCTATGGCTGCGGTGCGGGAGTTGACCTCAGTATTGAGTTGGAGGGTGATTTTTGTTCCCCGTTTTATCTTTAGCATTTGGGGAGGATCAGTTTGGAAAGAGATAAGATGATCTATACCAAAAGAAAAAAAAGGAGATAAGAAAAAACTAATACACAAAAAGAAAATAGGAAAATATTTCATGATGTTATTTTTTAGATTAAAAGGGTCAATGGTATTAGTTAGTGTAAGAAAGAGGGAAAATGTACCCAATTTTAAGTACATTATTTTCTAAGTTAAATATTTGGGTACACTACATCTAATATTCCTCACTAAATAAGTGGTAATTAAAGTGCTTATCTTTTATTTTAAGTAATGACTTTTTATATTTACCAATAGCTATATTGGAAGAAGCAATTCGCATTCTAAAAGGGTGCGACTTTTATTTGATGTAGTTAATTGGGTATTTGATCGAACTTTTTCCAAAATTGTTCATAGCGTCCTGGTGTGAGGACCAAAGCCCGCATCACCAATACGTTATCAATCCCGTCACGGGTCCAACGGCAACCGG
>JBCCJE010000934.1:0-2661 GCA_039027925.1 Bacteroidota bacterium | reverse complement strand
CTGATAAAAAACACATTCAAAAGCACGACGTCGCTACCCCAACAATCTTTTTACATCTTGCTCCCACCGCTCGTAAGCGGCTCGGTAGGCACCAATTTTTTCTGCTGGCTCGAACAACGCCTGTATTTTATTCTCTTTAAATGCCGTTGCTAGGCTGGAATAAATTCCCGCTCCTACCCCACTTCCTTTGGCGGCACCGACTGCGCCCGTGGTGTCCATTACTTTTATTTTACAACTCATCAAATTGGCAATGGTTTGAGAAAAAACGGGAGATTGAAAAAGATTATCGTTGCCTACTTTGATGACTTTGGGATGAAGTCCTAGGTGCTTCATCACTTCAAAACCATATACAAATGAAAAGGCAATACCCTCTAGTGCCGCTCGGTAAAAGTGTCCTTGCGTATGACGATTAAATTGTACATTGATAAAATGTGCCCCCGTATTTTTATTGTTAAGCATCCTTTCTGCGCCATTACCGAAAGGCAAAATTCGGAGTCCGTCACAGCCTACTGGGATATCAGCTATCATTTTTTCCATATCAGCATACGAGGTATTTTCGCTGGCCATTTTTTGCTTTATCCAAGCGTATTGGCTACCCGCCCCGTTGATACATAACAATATACCTACACGTTTGTCATTTTTTTGGTGATTGACGTGGGCAAAGCCATTGACGCGCGATTGTTGATCGTATAAATAATTATCCACCACACCGTACACTACGCCAGAGGTGCCTCCCGTGGCTGCTACTTCGTTGGGTTGAAAAACACTCAACGCAAGAGCATTGTTAGGCTGATCCCCCGCTCGGTAAGCAATGGGAATGCCTGGCGGCAGGTCAAGTTCGGCGGCAGCTTCTTCGGTCAATTTTCCCTGCGGAGAGAAAGTATCCTGTACGGTTGGAATCAATCGCTCGGGTATGCCGTAGTCTTCTAACAATGCTTTTGCAAGTGTGTGATTTTTAAAATCCCAAAGCACACCTTCCGATAATCCCGACACGGTAGTCACAATTTTATCCGTCATTTTCATGGCAATAAAATCACCGGGTAGCATCATTTTATCAACCTGTTCAAATATGGCTGGTTCATTTTCCTTAACCCATTTCAACTTGGAGGCGGTAAAATTTCCGGGTGAGTTCAAATAATGCGAAAGACAATATTCGCTACCAATACTTTCGAATGCTTCTTGACCGATCTCTACGGCACGGCTATCGCACCAGATGATAGCGGGGCGGAGTACTTGCTTATCCTTGTCCACTAAGACCAGCCCGTGCATTTGGTAAGCTATGCCGATGGCTTTAATTTCTTTTACATCTACGGCAGTTTGTTTCAGTAATTTTTTTGTGACCATACCCACGCATTTCCACCAATCGTCTGGTGACTGTTCTGCCCAACCTGTTTTTTCCGCAATGATTTTCATCTCCGTTTCGGGGTAGGAAGCGATGCCAATTGTTTGACCAGTTTGGGCATCTACGATGGCTGCCTTTACGGAAGAACTGCCTAAATCATAACCAAGTAGGTACATATTTTTATTTTTAACCACTCTAGGGTGATGCATATTTTAGTTATATCAGGTTGTTTAGAGCATCTCTCTTGGTAACTCAGATATGCCAAATCTTAAAGATTTGGCATATCTCCAGATCAAATTTATATAACTCAAACATGCACGATCCTACTGTGGTTATAGTTCTCCAAAACTGACGCAACTTTAATTTGGACTTTTGAATACTCTATCCCGAAGGGGTGGCATTACTGATGCTTACATATTATCCCTTCGGGATTTAACAATGCTGAAGACTACATACGGAACTTGGCTCTCTCCTCTCTCTTCCCCAAACAGTAAAGCCATCATTCCACTAGTCCTCTACCCTCTTTCTTGATTCTACCATCCCTGTTGAGTTGTTTCATTAGGCGATCAAGAATACCGTTGATGAAGTCTTTACTTTTGTCGGTACTGTAAAGTTTTGATATTTCTACAAACTCGTTTAAGGTAACTTTGGTGGGAATGGTAGGAAAACACGTCAACTCGCACAATGCCATTTTTAAGAGGATCATATCAATGACCGCTACCCGATCTACGTCCCAATTTTTTAGAGTAGGTTCGATCACGCCTAACAATGTCTGGTCATCTTCAACAACCCTGCGTAACAATGCTTCTCCGAAGTCAACTGTGGTCTCAGCAGAAGGTCGGTAGGCCTCAAAAAAATCGGTGCGCAGCGGCATCGCCTTGATGGTTTTTTTCATAGAACCAATCACCAGGGATTTATCATCCATCCAACTGATGAATAATCCTTCCATTTCGTCGTCGAAGGACTCATTGGCCACGAGCGAACGAAACAGTAATAACAATATATTTTTGTGATCCTGCGCCGTGCTGTTTTCCTTTTTGAGATACTTTTTGTATTCATCCGTTTTGGCAAATTCTACGTAGTATCTGCGTACGGTATCATCATCCAAAAACGTCTGAATATTTCTTGATTTTATCAAATCAAAAAATTCTTTACTACGAATCAAGGACTGAATTAAATCATTTTCGTAGAGTTTGGGGGTGAATCGTTTATCTTCTTCGGAGGGTAAATGTTTGGAGGCGCGCTTCGCAGCGTCGTTCTTAGCGTATTCAGCTATTTTTACCAATTGCAAAACATTAAAGAGATATAGCTCGAAAGAG
>JBCCJE010000933.1:0-2672 GCA_039027925.1 Bacteroidota bacterium | reverse complement strand
TGCTAATCCCAATTGGCACGGGCACAACTATACTTTATTCGTCACCGTCAAAGGAAAGCCCGATCCCGTCAAGGGATTTGTGATGGATGCTAAAAAATTAAGCAAGATTATCAAGGCACGGATCATCGAAAAAGTAGATCATTCTAACCTAAATTTGGACGTAGATTTTATCCCCAAAGGCATGCAGCCGACTACCGAAAATCTGGCTATTTTATTTTGGCAGCAGATCGAACCAAAGATCAAAGGCTGCAAATTGCACTGCGTAAAATTGTTCGAAACCGAGAACATTTACGCTGAATACTACGGCGAATAATTTTTTTTGATTTTAAAAACATTATGCTTACAATTATGTTCTGCTATCGAATAAAACATAATGTAACATGGTAAAAGATATGTCAAAGTACCACAAGATAGAAACTTATCCGCAACAGCTTACTTACGAGTTGATGCAAAATTTCCAAAATATTTTAGATGGAATTGGAGAAGATTCTGAGAGAGAGGGACTCTTAAAAACACCTGAACGCGCTGCTAAAGCTATCCAATATTTGACCCACGGATATAACATTGATGCCGCCGAAATTCTTAGAGGGGCAATGTTCAAAGAAGAATATAGCGAAATGGTTTTAGTAAAGGACATTGAAGTATATTCAATGTGCGAACACCATATGCTTCCGTTTTTTGGAAAAGCACACGTCGCCTACATCCCGAATGGGCACATCGTAGGACTAAGTAAAATCCCTAGAGTCATTGACGTTTTTGCGAGAAGACTACAAGTACAAGAGCGATTGACACACGAGATTTTACATTGTATCCAAGATACCCTCAAGCCTATCGGCGTAGCGGTAGTGATGGAAGCCAGACACATGTGTATGATGATGCGTGGTGTACAAAAACAAAATTCCGTGACCACTACCTCTGCCTTTACCGGAGAGTTCGAAAAAGTACAAACTCGAAATGAATTTTTGAATTTAATTAATGCCAACTTGCACTAATCTCTATTCAGATTTTTTATTTTTGTGTGATCCATAGAAAAAGAAGAGTAGCCTTAGTTGCTCTTCTTTTTTTGTGGGTGTTTGAGGGAAGATTAGTAATTAAAAATTAATAGTTAAGGATTAATAATGACACCTGTCCCGAAACCTTGGGGGATTAAGAATTAGGAGTGTACATGTTTGTAAATTGGGAGTAGAGGTGCAATAATTGAAAGGAAGGATGTGAGAAGATCGGGATTTTCTTTGTTCTCTGTTCCCACTTCCCTCCTTTAAAAAAATATTTTCCACTAAAAAAAATACAAAATGAAAGCCTACGTATTTCCCGGTCAATCTGCTCAGTTCGAAGGTATGGGCAAAGATTTATACGATAGTTCTGAAGTAGCCAAAGAACTATTCGAAAAAGCGAACGCAATCTTGGGATACCGCCTATCCGATGTGATGTTTGGAGGAACGGTGGAAGAACTCAAAGCAACCAAAATCACCCAACCCGCCGTATTTTTACATTCCATTGTTAAGGCAAAAATGGCTGGCGCAGACTTCCAACCCGATGCGGTGGCGGGTCATTCTTTGGGGGAGTTTTCCGCCTTGGTAGCTAGCGGTGCTATGAGTTTTGAAGATGGATTGCGGTTGGTAAAGACAAGGGCAATGGCGATGCAAAAAGCCTGTGAAGCCGCGCCGAGCACCATGGCGGCCATTGTGGGCTTGGACGATGAGGTGATAGAAAAAACTTGTGCAGCCATCGAAGAAGTGGTTGTTCCTGCCAACTATAACTCACCGGGGCAGCTAGTCATTTCTGGTTCAATGGAAGGAATTGACAAGGCAGTCGAAAAACTCAAAGCGGCAGGTGCCAAAATGGCTATTGTGCTTCAAGTAGGTGGTGCCTTCCACTCTCCCTTGATGGCACCCGCTTTGGATGAATTGGGAGAGGCAATTGAAAATATCGAAATGCGTCAGCCGAGTTGTCCCATTTACCAAAATGTAACGGCAGCACCTCAAAGAGATCCCGAAAAAATTAAACTGAATTTGATCGCTCAGTTGACATCGCCGGTAATGTGGACACAGACGGTGCAAAATATGATCAAAGATGGCGTGAACCAATTCGTAGAAGTGGGCGGAGAAGGCAAAGTACTGAGAGGACTGATCAGAAGAATAGATCGGAAGGTTAAGTCGGAAGCTCTTTGAGTCCCAACCGACGTTGAGATGACCAACTGACTTTAAAAAATGATTCCATAAAACTGAAAACTGATGTATGAACCCAAAAAAAAATGATACGTGGCTTTCTGTCCACCTCTATTATAATGAACCGTGGGAAGAATTTTTGCAAAAGGCACTAGAGCCTTACGTCAATACGGCTGTCCAAACTGGGATTGCCCAACAGTACTTCTTTATCCGCTACTGGGAAAATGGCCCCCACATCAGGCTGCGTATGAAAGGCGAGGAAGAGATGATAAATACCATCTTAAAACCTAACCTCGAAGAACACTTCACTCATTATTTTGAGTCGAAGCCGTCGAGAAGAACTGAGCCGCAGTATCCTCCCAACTTTTCGGAAACCCTAAAATGGTTTCTAAATAATTCTATTAGTTATAATGAGTACCAACCCGAGGTAGGTCGCTTCGGTGGGAAACTCGGTATCCAAATCGCCGAAAAACAATTTATGATTTCCTCAAAGGTCGTTTTAGA
>JBCCJE010000932.1:0-2679 GCA_039027925.1 Bacteroidota bacterium | reverse complement strand
ATATCGTCACGGGATTTACGAAACCACTAGGCAGTCAAGATGACGAAGATTTTTACATCGTCAAACTAGATGCTCAGGGTAACGAAACGTGGCATTTCGAAACGGGCGATCAGTTCAACGAATTTGGGGAGGATGTCATTGAAACGCAGGACGGAGGCTTCGTGAGTACAGGCTATAAAATGTTTGATACTGACAGCGAAGGAGACCTCTACCTAATAAAGGTAGATGCCAATGGAGATAGCCTGTGGGCGTACACTTTTGGAGTGCCCGTGACGTGGGAAAGGGGATTTACCATCACCGAAGCACCTAATGGAGATTTGGTTGCCGCAGGAAATTCTACGATCAATAATGAAGGTGTTGGGTACTGGGTGCGGACGGATTCGGATGGCCATCTTTTACGGGAGAAATTTTTGACGCTATCGAATGCGATTGGCTACCCCGGCAACATACTCCCTACGCCCGATAATGGTTTTATTGTAGCAGGTACGGGAGATTCCATTGTGGCAATGATTAAGACGGACTCGTTGCTGAATAGTTTTACGACTTACATCCAAGGAAATATTTTTCACGACATTGATGATGATTGCCAATTTGATAGCGGTGAGCAATCTTTGGAAGGATGGACGGTGGTCGCCGACGGAACGGACGATTATTTTTCGATCACCGACGCACAGGGGAATTATTCTATTTTAGCGGATACAGGTGATTACGTTTTAAGCGTCATTTCTCCCAATGAACTTTGGGCAACTTGTCCTACCTACGAAGCCTTTCCGCTGATACTCAACGATCTATTTGACACTACCCAACTTGATCTACCGATACAGTCGGTGGTGGACTGTCCTCACCTGACAGTTGATATTTCTGCACCTCAATTACGCAGGTGCTTCGACAACACTTATTATATAAAATACTGTAACGACGGAACTTCCGACGAAGCGAATGCCTTCGTCGAAGTTCAATTTGATCCTTACCTCACGGTCAATGCTTCGAACTTGAATTACGTGGATTTGGGTGGAAATCTTTTTTCGTTTGATGTGGGTGACGTTGAGGTAGGCGCGTGTGGTGAATTTTCGGTAAGCGTTTACGTGGATTGTGATAGTACCGTTTTGGGGCAAACCCATTGTGTGGAAGCGCATATTTTTCCAGATAGTTTTTGTTTGATTCCGATGACTGTTTGGGATAGTTCGAGTTTTACAGTAGATGGGACGTGTGCGGGTGACTCGGTTATTTTTGAATTTCGAAATGTAGGTACTGCCTCTCCCACTACTCCGAGGGTGGCTTCGATTATTCAGGATGACATCATCGTGTTCATTTATGTATTGGATTTGAATCCTGGTCAGTCAGACTCTCTTGTGTTGTATCCGCAGGGGGCTACCGTTCGGGCGGAGGTACAACAATCAGAAGGACACCCCGGGCAGAGTATGCCTACTTCGGTGATAGAGGGTTGTGGTGCGTCACCTGCTAGTTGGAGTTTGGGCTACGTTACCCAATTTCCGATGGACGACGGGAATCATTTTGTTGATGTGGACTGCCAAGAAAATATTGGTTCTTACGATCCCAATGATAAAGCCGCCTATCCGAGAGGTTATTTTAGTGAGAACTTTATCAACAGCGAAGACGAAATAGAATACCACATCCGATTTCAAAATACGGGGACGGATACCGCATTTACGGTAGTCATTCGGGATACGCTTTCCGAATTTTTAGATCCTACCACCATTCGAACGGGGGCTAGCAGTCACGCCTACGAGTTTGAATTACTGAACAACGGCATCCTCAAATTTACTTTTGATAATATTCTGCTGCCCGATAGTGCTACCAACTTGGTCGCATCTAATGGCTTTGTGAAATTCAAAATCGCTCAACGACCAAACAATCTCCCCGGTACGGTAATCACTAACTCCGCCGCCATTTATTTTGACTTTAATCTTCCGATCATTACTAATGAGGTCGTGCACACCATCGAAATTCCTACGGAGTACGTAGTGCACAAAGCGGAAATTTGCGAAGGGGAAATTTACAACGGGGTCGTCATTGAGCGGGATACTTTGCTAATAGATACGGTGGAAACTTCGTTTGCCAAAGATGTGCACCTTACCTTGATTGACCTCTTGGAACACAGCTACTCGGATAGTAGCGTCGTATTGAGTAGCGGAGCAGATTTTGGAGGGGATCTTATTTTTCAAGATACCATCATCGTTCTACAAACCATAGCTGCCAACGGTTGTGATAGTTTTCAGACCATTGAAATTAGCGTAGCCGTAGATGATCCATTTCAAAATCATTTTAATTTTAATACCTACCCTAATCCAGTTGAGGATGTCTTCTTTGTCGAATACACTTTACCGAAGAGAGATTTTATCACCATCGAATTATACGATGTGTTGGGAAAAAAAGTAGCTACTCTACTGGATCATAACCATCAACTTGCGGGTAAGCATACCCTCCGAGTGGATGCAAAAGATCTAAATGTAAATGTCTTGTTTTTGCATTGGCAGAGTGCGTCGGCTAGGATAGTGGAGAAGGTTGTTTTTGAGAATTAATGATTACAGATTAGGAGTGTACAAAGTTTTTGAGTTTGGGTATTTACTTGCTAGTCCCTTACTTAAAGAAGGATACTTTGCTTTAATTTGTTTCAATCATTCTGGTAGAGAATTATATTCTTTAATCACTTTTCTT
>JBCCJE010000931.1:0-2681 GCA_039027925.1 Bacteroidota bacterium | reverse complement strand
CCAGATTATCATCCCGATACTCTATACCACCTAAGTAATAGATGGTATAATTTTCTGCACCTGTCACCTCTTTTTTTAGCTTTGCCCCAACGAAAGTTTTCTGCGTATATGCAAGAAAGCCAGCCACTTTTGTCGTGACTAGCTTCTTTGTCTTTTTATTCGTCGGTCTAGAGACCGTTACTTTGTATCGTATATTGATACCAATTACTCGGCATCAACACGAGCTCGCTTTCCTTTTATTCAGTCGTCATTGTAGTCGGGCACAGCGGGTTCACTCTGCTTTGTAGCACGCAGCGGGGTTATCCAATCGTATAAATTTTTTCACTATTTTTTTCAATCTCTATGCGCAATATAATCTCCTTTTTAAGAGATTCAAAATCCCATTCATTGTTATTTAGGAGTCCCCCTCCATAATTAAACTGACTATTTTTCCAATCAAAATATACAGTAATTTTTACCGAGTCTTCAAAATAAAGATTAACTCCTGTTAAAACAAAATGTCTTCGAGTCTTAAAATCTTTAGTGGTATATGAGGTTTTAAAATCTTGGAGTAAAACTTCAAGTTTTTGATTTAAATACTTTTTAGGATTTTCAAGTATTTCATTTCTTACTTCTTTTGTTTTTTCAACTGAAAAAATTTTTTCGGTTGGCTTACAACTTGTAAAAAGGAAAACTAATAGAAACAAACTTATAATTGATTTCATCATTTTTATTTTTTATATTCTTCAAATTCAGTTTTATCTTTATTCGTACTTACATAAAATTTAACTCCTGAAACATTTGAGTCTCCTAGTACTGAGGAAACTGCTTGTTTTGACGCATCTGCTAAAGATGCACCATTTTGATATGCCTCTATTAACTTTGAATTAACAGCATTATTCCATTCATCACTTGTTTTTTGAGAAAAGAAATCCTGAGCTTTTTCAGAATCTACCACAACTAAAGCTTGTCTATCTGCTCCTGTTTCAATCATAGAAACAAAACCATCTTTCTTTCCAATAATAGTACTTCCCATTGCTGCAACATCATCACCAGAAAAGGAAACTCCTTCTTCAACTTTACCTGTCCCATAATCTTCTGAACCAACCACATGAGTATGACCATCACCCGCCGCTTGTGCAAAACCATCTTTAACACTATGAGTAATAGTAACAACTCCGCCCGAAGATGCATCAGACTCGAATTTTTTACCTACCTTAAAATTACCTGATTTTTTTTGCTCAATTCTAAATCCTCTTTCAAACCCTTTCGTCTTATTTGAGTTGAAACCTCTACTATAATCTTTATTAAATTGTTTATCTACAGCCTTAGAAATTTTCTTTAACTTTTCCTTGATAGGATCGCTTGGCATTCTTCCATCAGGATCAATAAAACGAATTGGATTATTGAATGTGTAATTATATGGCGACCAACTTGCCATTGATTCCGCTAATGGATCCACACCATTCCACCTCCCTATCGAAGCATCATACCACCTCGCTCCATAATCACTCCAATCTAAACCGAAGTCTGTATTTAGCTCCTTACCATTATACAAATACTTATTCTCAGGCGTACTCACAATCTCATTCCAAACCCCACACATCTCCATCCCAAATGGATAATAATGATTCTCCTGCAGCAATTCTGAATATCCAGACGGATCGGAAATAGTCCCATCACCATCTACTATCGTTTTATCATTGGGATTCACATTAAAGGGCTCTATGTAGCCATCTTTATCCATATCAGAGAATACCACTCGGACATTTCCGAGGTGGTCTTTTAAGTAATATTCGTATTGGTTTTCCTCCTCTCCGTCGTCATTCTGTACAAATATTACTCTGCCTTCGCTGTGGTGTATAGCTTCTATTGCTGATCCTTCGTTATCTACTCGGTATTCTACCCCTCCTACGTAGTGGATCGTATATCCCTCTGATCCAGAGACTACTTTTTTTAGTTTGATCCCTGCGGCATCGTAGGTCAACTCTATCGTCCCATTTGGCAGCGTTATCGTTTTCGGCAGATTAAGATGATTATAGCTTATCGTAGCTCCGCTCCTCGGATCAAAGGTCATATTGCCGAAAGCATCGTAAGTATAAGTTCCTCCTGTTCCTTGAAATCCCTGATCAGTATCGGCTACTTCAACGATGCTTTGTAGGCGATTGGTCTCTTTGCCCGTCGCTGGATGGATATAATTATAGGATAATTCATCCATAACTCCAAACTCAAAGCCCAAGGCTCCCGATGGTACAGTACACTTATTCGTAGTACCATTTCGAAGTAAAGATAAGATATTTCCTACTTTATCATAGGTCAATTCTACGCCGTATCTATCATCAGTTGAAAGTTCATTCGGCCCCATTCGTTCTTGGTAAAGTCCTTTTTCTAGTCTATTAATTTCATCGTAAGTAAAGCTGTAGCCCTGCGGACTGCGACCCGCTACTTGCCAAATCATTCCAGAGATATTTCCGTTGTACTGAGGATCAGCATCTATAAGATCATGCTCGTCGGAGTAGGTTAGCTGCATAGAGAAAAAGGAAGGCTGCAACACCTCCATCTATCAACAATCCAGACTTATTCTCCATGTAGCTAACCTACTCCGACGAGCATGATCTTATAGATGCTGATGCTCAGTACAACGGAAATATCTCTGGAATGATTTGGCAAGTAGCGGGTCGCAGTCCGCAGGGCTACAGCTT
>JBCCJE010000930.1:0-2684 GCA_039027925.1 Bacteroidota bacterium | reverse complement strand
CGATGCCCTTATTCTTTCCCCTCCACATAATCCTGCAAATACTCAAAATGCGGCGTCAACGCCCCATCCTTAGTAATCGTCGCTTTCGCAATCACCTCACTATCCGAGTTGAGCAATTCTGGCAAAATATTACGCAGAAACTGCTCCCCAAAAGCAGCAGAAGCATCGCGCGGCAGCTCATTTGGGAGATTGTCAATCGTCATCATGTCAATCACATCCACTTGGTGCGGTGCCGCTTCTTGGCCAGTATGAGGGTTAAACCCAAAAATCGGATCAGCAATAGTGGAGGCGCGTAGGGTAGAGGGGATGGAAGATACAGGAGCAATATCACAAGTGACGTCAGCGATTACTTTTATCCTAAAATCACGATCCCGCATTTGCTCTTTAGTGAAAAATGCAGGTGCTTGATTATCCCAGTAAATGCCATTAATCATCAAATCGCTTTCTTGGGTGTATGGTTGGAAGATAGATTCGTACGCTTTCGGATTTTGAAAAAAGTGATTCAAATCAAAGACATCTCCATCTTTTCGAGCAGCGTAACCTTGACAATCCAATTGTGTAAATACAGGGTGAGAAAATTCATTATCTAAAAAATCTTCGGTCGAAACCCTTGTTATACTCATATCTTTGAGGACTTGCGCTGCGCCGTTTGCTACCCTTCCCGTTCCCGTTAGTACAACTTTGAGGGGTGGTAGATGTAGATTTTTATAAATTTCTTTCGCCTCTGCGTAATCGTGACAATGTTTCATTCTTTTTAGCAAGTATGTCCCTGTTCTATTGCCATAGGCCGTCACTCCGTTGTGAGTGCCTACCATACCCGCAAATTTTCCAAATGCGATGAGTCGTTGCCCCTGTTCGTTAGTGAGCACCTCGTAATCAATCAGTCGAATATTTTTTTCTAAAATGGCTTGCAGTAATGCCCGATTGTACGCTTGTTTTTTAATTGTATGGGAAAAAAACAAATACGTTTTATTGGGAATCAAAAGATCAATAGGCACTTCTTTTACCCCCATCAAAATATCGCAATCTGTCAGGTCATCACGCAGAGTGATTCCTACCTTCGCATATGCTTCATCCTCATAACATCTGTTGGGGGATGGCTGCACGATAATTTCTACTTTTTCCTTTTTATTCAAAAAAGCACATTGCTCGGGAGTGAGTGGTACGCGCGAGTCGGGTGGTACTTTTCCTTCTTTAATAATTCCGATTTTCATTTGTCACAGTTTTTTCTTCTAATTATATCTATTTTTATTTCATACAAATTAAAATATATATTTTCCCTGTCACGATGTCCCGAAATTCTAATATTCCGCTAAAAAAATCCATACTTTTTTTGAAAAAAATATTTCGTGACAGCTAAAATTCCGTACTTTGGCATAGGAATTGCTAATTTTTCAACAACAGAACATACGACCTAAAAACATAAGAACATACTAATAATTGAGAAAACGAAAGCCCCCTAACTTTACCCTTCTTTTGTTTTCCCGAATATTAAAATAAGCAAAACAACAACTTTTTCGTAACTAACCAACCATGAAAATGATGACGTTCAGCATCGCCATAATTTTACTCACTCTCTTTGCTAGCATAGCTAGTAGCAAGCCCGTAGTAAGCATCCAAAATCTTGGAATCATCAACGAGTCTCACCTTGCACACATTTTCAGATTACAAAATCAAGAAGGTATTTTATTGATTGACTTTGACATTATCAAAGATGCCATTCAGACCGTAAATGTACTCAAAAATGGAGAAATCGTTAAAGATGAAGATGTAACGGAAGTACCCGAAGATTCGATTTTTGAGCTAGATTTAAGAAGACTAAAAAAAGGAAATTATACGGTAGAACTGGTGACTAACACCCACCGCATAACAAAAGAAATAGCGATAAATTAGTTTTAGTTAGTTTTTTGGATTCTCTTTGCATCGCCTTGACCTTGGTCAGGGCGATTTTTTTTTGCCCATAAGGAACTTTTATTGGAGACCTATCATTAATACACGATTGTTAATTTACTAATCAATTTTAAAACTATGAAAAATATATTCTTTACTTCCGACCATCACTTTGGTCACAAAAATATTATTAAGTTTTCCAATCGTCCTTTTGAAAGTGTTGAAGAAATGGACGAAACTATGATTCAACGCTGGAATGAAAAGGTAGGCGTAGATGACGAAGTCTATCATCTTGGGGATGTTGCTTTTCGATCAAAAGGCAGCGTGAAAAAAATCTTAGATCGGCTGAATGGTAAAATTTACCTCATCCAAGGCAATCACGAAAAATCTGCATTGACTTATAAATTTCGATTTGAATGGATCAAAGATTACTACGAATTAAGAGTCGAAGACCCAGAATTCCATCAAGGAAAACAGATGATTGTACTCTTCCACTACGCTATCAAACAATGGAATAAAAAGCACCATGGCAGCTATCACCTCTATGGTCACTCACATGGTTCTTTGCCCGATGATCCTCTTTCACAATCTTTTGATATTGGAGTAGATTGCCATGACTTCTATCCACTCTCCTATGAGGAAGTCAAAGCAATCATGAAAACGAAAGAATGGACTCCGCCTTTTGCGAAGGAAAGGCGGTAATTTTTTAATTTTGCTTTTTATATTCATTGATTTAAAATCGTTCCCAAATAGTGATATAGAGAAGAAATTATTAAGAGTATGCCTAATTAGGG
>JBCCJE010000929.1:0-2688 GCA_039027925.1 Bacteroidota bacterium | reverse complement strand
TTTTAGCAGCAGAACTAACCACGGTAACGAGCAAGGCTGTCAGGATAATCCCAATTCCTTTTTTAATTTTTATAAATAAAAAAACAAGAAAAAAAAGAAGAAAGAGAAACCACTCTCCTAGCTGGGTAGCGTACCGAAAAAACACATTCAGGAAGTTTGATCTTCTTTCGCTAAAAAAAATAATGAAATCTGGTTTTTCAATTTGGAAGAGCAGTACCGAACCAACTACAAAAAACAAAAGGCAAGGAAGGAGAAAAAATAAGTTGGCTCTAAAAAATCTTGTCATCAATGGTAAATGTCTTGTTATGATTTTGCGAATCGTTTGGTGAGATAACCCAAAATCCTCTTCGCACTAGCGATGGTGCCATCTAGGTTGATAACTTTTTTATCCTCCAAGGCACGTTGGGTCAATGTAAATCCGATAGGAATTAAAATCAAAAGGGGACACCATACCGCTATTTCTGCCTTGATGACGTAACTCTCTGCCAATTTCTGAAACAAAATATTCATCACAATAAATACCATAAAAAACAAAATAGCGATGAGTAGCGGATAACCAAATCCGCCCTTCCGAACGATAGCGCCCATGGGGGCTCCAATAAATAAAAACACACAACACACGAGCGCAAACGTAAATTTAGAATATAAGACAAAAACGTGTTTGACCCGTGTTTCTTTTTTTGGATAAATACTCCGCTGAATAGCTTGACTTTGATTGAGTACGCCCCTCGCCGAAGTCTTTGCTCGATCTTTTACGTTGGCTCTTAGGATTTCTGATTCTGGAAAAGTTTGATAAAAAGAATCGTATTCTTTTAAGTCTTTATCAATTTTTTGTTGGATCATTTGCTCGAGCTTGTTCTTTTTATTTTTTTTAGCTTTTGGCTTTTTCTTTACCGCAGCCGCTTTTGGCGCTTTATTTTTTTTAGGAAGTTGATTGTTATTTTTCTTGGTATTATTTTTTTTCAGATTTGAAAATTTATTGTTAGATGATGGCTGCTGCTTGTTTTTTGGAGTGTAGGCGTTTGCTTTTTTGTCTTCCTGACTTACGGTGATGGGCTTGGAAGGCTGCTGCTTGATGTCCACTTTTTTTGAATCGGGAGGCGATTGTAGTTCTTTATTTTTTTTCTCTAGTGTTTGTTTCTTTTTTTGTGCCTCTCGTTTTAGCCGATTTTCTTCTTTTTTGCGGGCTTGCCATTTTTGCTTGAGTGGAAAAAAACTTTTCTGTACATAATTATCGAGCCGTGTATGGTAAGACTCAATCCTAGCGTCGAGGGAATCTACGGCGTTGTAGAGTTGTCCCACGGATAGCATAACGTAGTGATTTTTGAAGCGTTGATCGGGGGTCAATTCTATGTTAAACTCATCGGTATCGAATACCTTTACCCACTCTTTGAACTTGGTCCTCGTGAAAGGATATTTTTCGTCTTCCCCACTTTTTGGCTTTTCCCCTTCTTGGTAGTGAACCCCGTTTTTAAGGTTCATAATAAAGTATTCGTCGTTGCCAGACATGTACATCTCGCCAGTTTCTGCCGTAATCATACTCAGCCTGCCCTTGGTGTAGTTCTGTTGATCGTTGATGATGACATCGTTGATGGTTTTGTTATCATCTTCTTTGTCCTTGAATTGTATGATAAATCCACCAAAATCATCATTGAATACTCCTTCCTCGAGGTTCAGAGTAGGCTTTTGTTTTTTAATATCGTGTAGTCTAGTTCTAAATTTTAGATTGGCGATAGGCACCAGATTATTCGAACAAAAGAAAGAAAAAATACCAATGCCAATAGAAAAATACAGCATCGGCAGCATGATACGAATGAGCGATACCCCGGCTGACTTGAGGCTAGCCAACTCGTACCGCTCTCCCAAGTTGCCCATCAGCATCACCGAGGAAATCAAAATGGCAATGGGCAATGCCCACGGAATCAGCGAAATGCTATTGTAAGTAATTACCTCTAGCAGCAACCAAAAGCTAGCGCCCTTGCCCACCAAATCATCTACCCAAACCCACAGGAATTGCATCATCAACACAAAAAGTGCGATGAAAAAAGTAGCAATAAATGGCCCTATGAATTGCTTGATGAGGTATTTATCTATTGTCTTTAACTTCATGCTTTTGGATAAAATTCAACTCGTCTTTTGGCGCGCAAATATATAACGCTTCCTCCTTTATTTTTACTGCCACGAAAGCATTAATTTATATTTAACGAAAGTCAATAAAAATACCAGAATCTAGGATTTGTAAATTTATTACTACAACCCCGTTATTGACAATTCTAAAATTTATCTAAATTTGTTCGTTGCTGTAGCGACCTACGGCTATCAAAAGAGAAATTTTTATTTAACAACAAAACACTAATTATATGGAAGATTTGAATCTCATTAAAATAGGCATCATGGTATTGGTCGGTGCGCTCGCTGGCACCTTAGCGGCGAGAATTATGAAAGGAGATAATTTTGGTTTCGTAGTGAACGCTATTTTGGGTATCGCAGGAGCAGTTGTAGGCGGTACAATTTTCGATTTTTTGGGACTGACTCCCGGTAAAGGCATCGTCAAAACGATTGACAGTACTTTTGGGGTGACGCTTCCGCAGAACCTCGTAGGGATGATCGTCTCCGCTACGCTTGGCTCTATTTTGATTTTGTGGTTTTTCAGAATATTGAGAAAGGGGAGGAGGTGAGGACTTATTG
>JBCCJE010000928.1:0-2688 GCA_039027925.1 Bacteroidota bacterium | reverse complement strand
GGATAATCCTCCTTAGTCTTTTCGAAGTATTTTGCGAGGGGAGCGTGCTCGGCGATCGGCGCATTTTTATCTACTTCAATCGCTGCGTTTGGTCTGACGGTAGCCATCAACTTATTGGTATCTCCACCGAATAAGATGAAAGCACTTGGAATCAATAACAAAATTAGTAATCCAAACAAAGCCCCCGTGACGGCATACATAATTTGGAATGGCAAACCAATGACCCCTAATACCGTATGGGCGTTGGTCCATATTTGTCGCCATTTTCCCCTGACTGTAAATGCGTAGAATTTTGTAACGAGATTTCTCCAATGAATCACAATCCCCGTAATGCTGGCAAATAAAAAAAACAACGCAACGAATCCCGAAATGTATATCCCCAACGGAATCTGCCCAAAATAGTGCAATCGGTACAGCGTGTTACCGAGGGTCGTCTCTGGTTTTGCGAGGTGCCGATACTCATAATCTTCGTTGGGGTTGAGGAGTGCGCTGAATCGCTTGGTTCTTTCTTTAGTTTCATCTCTGTACTCTGATCCAAAAAATCGAACAAAAGGAGAATACTCATCGGGGGTTCTGATGGTGAACTGGCTTTGCTCCACAAAATTTTCGTTATTAGCTTTGACCGTTGCAATCACTCGATCCAAATCAATAGCTTCGACCACCTCGATCCGAGCATTGGGATTTTCCCAACGGTAAATTTCATCTCGAAAAATAGAAAATGCTCCTGCGTAAAAAATGATAAATAATCCAAAGCTGATGGCAATCCCAGCTACCGTATGGGTATGAAATAAAATATTGTACGCTCTTTCCGGGAGTCCTTTGAGTCTCATCTTTTGAGTTTTTAATCTTTTCCAAATATCATTCGATACCGCTTTACCACTATTGCCCCATGTAAATAAACCCAGCACAAATTGCCATCCCCAATAAATACGTTGCCCAAGCCTTCCAACCTTTTTTAAATAAAAAAGCGAATATCATTAAAAATATCCACAGAAAAAAAGTGCTGTAAGCAGAAGTGATAATAATTACTCCTTTATCTTCCACGTTAGCGGCAATGGCTAGGTGGACAGCGATAGCCAAAAGAAATCCACCTAAGATTCCCGCCGAAACCTTGAGCCATCGCTCACCTTTGGAAGAGAGGTGTTCTTGTTTTGCTGGCATAATTAAAATATTTTTTTATCCTTGATCCAATCTACCGTTGGGACTATCATCAATACAATACTAAAAGCGAACATGATGGCAGTAATCCAAAAAACAATCCCCGTGAACGCACCCCATTTTTGAACGAATGGATATACCGCAATGCCGATGAGAAGATAACCCAACACCCTCACTACCACTTCGTGCTTCTTGGTGATCTCACTTAGTTTTTTCCATCGCTTCGGAAAATACCTCGATTTACTGAAAAGTAAACAACTGGCCAAGAGGATTAAAATGTATTCCATTTAAAATAAGATTAAAAGATAAAAAACCTACTGCCACCCAACCGCATCAAATGTCACGACGGCCGTTTTATTTAATTCACCCAGTTTTTCTAGCGGCAAGTTATCCTCCTTGAATGTCCCCCACGAACTCAACAACTCAGAAGTGCTAGCTTCTTTGTTGATGGGATATTCATAGTTCGCCTTAGCATACACCTCCTGTGCTTCTTTGCTTGCTAAATATTCAATGAATTTGATGGCATTCTCTTTATGAGGTGCATATTTCGCTACGCCTGCCCCACTCACGTTGACGTGTGTTCCTCTTCCATCTTGGTTGGGAAAAAATACCTCTACGCTTTTTCCCGCTTCCACTTCGGCAGCTTCCTTAGAGTTCAATAATTTACCAATGTAGTAAGTATTAACGATGGCAATATCACCTTCTCCAGCATTGACCGCTTTGACTTGATCCCGATCATTACCCTTGGGGCTTCGAGCCATATTTTCCTTTACGGCGGCAGCCCACGTTTTGGCTTCCGCTTCGCCGTCGTTGGCAATGATAGAAGCCATCAACGATTGGTTGTAAATATTGCCCGAAGACCGAACCAATATTTTTCCTTTCCACTTTTCGTCTGCTAGTGCTTCGTAGGTGGACAAGGTAGCAGGATCTACTCGGTCTTTGTGATAAGCGATCACCCTTGCTCGCTTCGTCAATCCAAACCAATGGTTATTATTATCTTTCAAATTAGCAGGAATAGTTTTATCCAAAAAGGTAGAAGTGATGGGCTGAAGCAGGCTATCATTTTTGGCCCTTACCAATCTGCCTGCATCAACGGTGACCAACACATCGGCGGGCGATTGTTTGCCTTCCGTTTTCATTTTTTGAATCAGCTCATCGGCATTAGCATTGACCACGTTGACAGCTATCCCCGTTTTTTCCTCAAATTGTTGGAACAACTGCTTATCAATATCATAATGCCGATGGGTATAAACGGTCACTTCTTTTGATTGGGTAGCATCATTTCCACACGACGCAAAAAATAACAAGGTTAATACAAATACAAAAAGTCTCATTGTGGTATCCGATTTTATGAATTAAAGAAATAGGTGACTACACAAATGAAAGAATAATTAATTGAACGAGTTGTTTAATTAATTACACTTTGATTCCTTATTTAAGTTGGAAAAAAATCGGGCAGCGAATACGGGGGGATTTGAGCGCCAGTCGCTAAATTTTAACCTATCGATTACGATAAAAGAAGTAATCGAT
>JBCCJE010000927.1:0-2689 GCA_039027925.1 Bacteroidota bacterium | reverse complement strand
GATCCTGAGAACTAACTGCTATACCTTTTACTTTTACTTTCGATACGAAAGGTAAACTTTGAGAAGAAACGACTCCATCAATTAATAAGTCGTACTTAGGACCCGCTTTTTCCAAAGCAATATCCAAGGCATCTTTTAGGTTGAATCCTATTCCTAAGAAATAAGATTTAGACCCAGTTGTTTGTTTACCTTTAGATTTATCAACTCCTATTTCTGCATTTTTGGTACTGATGACGGTAAAATCAACCAATCGAACTGTACAGCTAGAAAGTGAAGCGACAAGCGCAAGTACAATAAATAATGGAAATAATTTCAAAGATTTCATAAACTAGTTGTTTTGCTTAATCTACTCATATGGCTTTTCGAAACACGCCCCGTTTTTTTGGGTGGGTTCTGGACTCCACCGTGTTCTTAAAAATTGAAATAAACCAGCATGTACATTTAAACAACTGGTTTATTTTCACAGCGCAAAAAAATAAAATTTTCCACAAAATTTAAAATTATCGTAGATTAATTTTTCACAAACTTCCGAATCAACTCCTCCCCTTCCGTTTTGATTTTTAAAAAATAAATACCACTCGAAAAGTGCGTTGTGGAAATTTGAAGGAGGTCTTGATTATTGAATGTACTTTGAAGCAGCACTTTTTCGTAAGTATCAAAAATAGCAATTTGAGCCTCGGTAGGATTTCTAAACTGAATATTCAGTAGGTCAACGGTGGGATTCGGAAAAATCTCAACTGTATTTTTTTCCAGCGTCTCATCATTGAGGATAATTCCAGAGCCGTTGGGGTTAATTAAATTCACGATAAAATCCTTTGCGCCGTAATCCAATTGCGTTCCGTCATTCAAAACAGCTTTAATATTTTTGACTCGAACTAGTGTTTGAACTTGCTCGAAGTCAGAATCTTTTCCTCGGATGGTAAAGAGTCCGATAGTACTCCCACCACTCGTAACACTATTTTCCCCATCTGTTTTTACAAAGGCGAAGTGAGCTTCCCCTGGTTGCGATCCCCTTCGGCTGTATTGGTAATCCCCATCAGTAGCATTCCAAGGAGGTATGGGGGTTATAGACTCGAACTCCAACCAAGTAGTATCAAGTTCTACGGTGTACGCAAGCCCAGCGAGTGCTTCCGATTGATTTATTTTTAATCTTAAAACTCCCGTATCGTCGGGTTGTAGCGTGTCTATTGATAAATTAGGATTGCTACTCGAAGAAAATAACAATTCATTTCCGTAGGGGTATTCATCTTGGATAGGTGCAGTTTTGTAACTGGACTCCCAATAAAAATCTACCAATTCGAAATCGCTGCTATCTATCGTAGCATTGCCGTTACAGTCGGCGTGTTTTAGATCAATTTGATCGAAAGTCTCATTCCAGTTTTCTCCCGCAAAAGGAGAAAAAATCAAAGGCTTATTTCTAACTGTCTCTGCTTTCCCAAAATTTAATCCTATATGAAGAATATCACAGACATTGACGATGCTATCTCGATTCGCATCGCCCGTCCATACGCAGTCTTCTACGCAATTTGAAATGGTGCAAGCACTCTGAAATTGATTATCATACATTTGTTGGAGTAGCGGGGTATTGTCGTACACCAAGTTGACTTTCTCTAGGCGACCAGTAGCCGTATCCTGATAAGTGGTATAAGCCATTTCGATAGTTACCGCAGCATCGGGTTGGAGTTGTTCCAAATAAACATTGGCTAGGGTGGGTCGGTAGTCAAATGAAAGTGAGGTGTGCTCCATTGACCAGCCATTTGGATCGTTGGGATTATCAGGAAAAGCAAAAGCAGTAGTTGGATTGGTGGATGAATATCCCGCACCCCCAAAAGTAAGCGGTAATCCTAATGACCAGCGTCCATTCAAGAAATGATAATATTCAGGAATCAAATCGGGGCCTCCGAGTTCGAAAGGCTCGTAGGTTTTGTAATACATAAAAGAGCTCATCTCTTGATTCAAAATGGTAGCAGCCTGAACGGGGGGAATAGCTTCAAAATTTGATATTTCTGCGTTGGAAGAAGCACTACAAAGGAATTGCCCATCGGGGTTCGTTGAGCCATCTTGATCGTCACGATTATAAAAAAAGTAAGTATTCAGATCAGGTATGGAACCCAAAAAATCATCCACTTCACAACCCAGTCCAGAAGCATGGTGCATTCCAAAAAATAGCGAATCAAGACGCTCACTCCCCTTATTTATAATTTTATGGCTGGTAAAAATGGAATGGTTCAAGAGTTCATTATCCTCACAACTAAACGCCCAACCCGTCAAGTGCACTTCAACATCCAAGGGAGTGCTCATGGGTGATTCCGTGTGCAGCGTACCCGCATCATTAAAAATACCCCAAATTATATGACTCGGAATCACCCCTTCACCAACTGATGCTGGCAAAGGATAATCGCCATCTACGGGATTGTAGATTTGGTCATTATTATTATCAAAAAAAGGAGCTAAATCGCTATCATCGTTGGGTAGCGAAAAATTATGATAATCTTCGAAAAATGGATTTCCCTTGGCAGGATACGCAAAAATATTTTTGATGGGAAAATCAATACTCCCGTTATCCGCAAAGTCAGCTCGATGCTGTTGAATTTCGTATCCAAAAACTTCCCAAAACCTATCGTAATCTTCGCAAGCAAAATCAAACTGATTGTTATCACCAAGAATGGGCCCCGCCACAAAATCTTTT